>JAYVMJ010000189.1:0-2946 GCA_043759025.1 Verrucomicrobiota bacterium
ACGCGTTGGGAAAACTCTTCCGCGTAAACATCCGGCATGCCCATGATCGAGCCATCGGTTTGCCATCCGCGTAAGGTGAGCACATACGGTTTTTTGTGCGCTTCGTCGGTGAGAGCATCATTCAACGCGCTGCTGTAGGAAGTGTTGAGGCCCCACGCTTCGAGCCGTTTTGCAGTCAGCGAAGCCCACGCGGGGCGGAAGTCTGCACCATAACGCAGTTGGAGATTGGAGGTGTAAAATGAGCTCAGCGGGTCACCACGATATTGCGGTGCGCCGGGAAGCGGCGGCAACGCCGCGGGGATTTTTGCGAAACTATCCTCGCGTCCGGTCGCGCGCGTGCCCGAGGCGATGCCGATGCCGTTCACGCCGGTGGAAAAGAACAGATGGCCCTCGGGCGTGACGAACCACCAGCGGCCATCGATTTTCTCCGTCCGGAAAAATCCCGTGGCTTTCGCCTGGGTCGTGGAGAAGCCGCCAAATTTATCGCGATGAGGAAACGCCCCATTCTGGAGCGATGAGGCCTCGGCGTTCCACGCCTGCTGGAGATCAGCGGCGCTGCGGGCTTTGCCCGGCCAGTCGGCGTGGGTGTATTGGCCGAATTCGTCCATCAATGGATTTCCCTCGAGAATCGCGTCGCCCGGATCGGTTTTGCTCAGCGTGATGGAACGAATTTCGAGCGTGGGCGCACCAACGGGATAGCGCATGGTGACGCTCATGCCTTGCACCGCAGTGGTTGGGCCGTGTCCGCCCGCCTCGATATTGATCCAGTAACTGTTGCGTGGCTGATTGACCGTCGCGGCGAGATCGTAACCGTCGCCCAAGCCTTGCCGGTAGAAGCGGAGCGGAATCGCGGCGCGCACCCAGACGCCCGCGTAGGGATGGATGCGTTTCGAGACGTTGCCCTGCGCGGTTTTCAGAGCTAACTCGAAGCGCTGGCTGGAGGACGCGCGAAATTCCATGACGAGAAAATCGTAACCGGTCCAATCGGCGGGGAGGTCGGGATTGATCTGGGCGAGCGTCCATTCCTGGGTCGAAACCGGCTCGTTGAAGTGAATTACTTTATTTTCCGTTGCCTGGACGGAAACGAACGTCGCGCTCGCAAAAAGAAAGGTCGCTCCGATAAAGCGACAAAAGCGGATGGTTTTTGGGTGGGGCATGGGAGCGATAATCAGGGCTTCTCAACCCGTCAACGGGGATGACGATAGCCGGCAGGTTTGTGGCAAACGAGTAAACGCGCAGCTGGACGCGCTCATTCCGTTGGAGTATTAAAGAACTGACGGGATTGGAGCTATTACGAAAACTATCGTGGGATTTACCCGAGAGTTAGTCTTGTACGGTCTTCGGTGTTCCGAGGGAAAATATTAATGTGCCATGGTAATGGCCGCTGGCTTTGGCGGGCAGGCTGGCCGGACCGGTTTTTTCGGGGAGGATGAACTTTGAGCCGATCGCAGGAATGGCGTGAAGGAAGGAAATATCTCCGCCGGGAAAATCCACCGTCGTGTTTTGGTGGCTGATGCGCGGCGTACCGATCCGCAAATAGACGTCGGGCGAGTCACTCGTGACCGTGAGTGGACCGGCGTCGGTGTCGAGTCGCGCCCAGCGCAGGCCGCCGAACATGCCCTGAAACTCGGGGTAATTCCACGCGCTGCCGGGTTGGATGTCGTTGCGCGCGATTTCATGCACGCCGAGCCACGTGCCGCGCAGGCGATTTTGCCAGACGCGATAGGGGCCTTCGCCGAGCCAGCGGAGGGATTTCATTTTGTCTTCCGGATGATCGAAGGTGATGCCGTGATAAAGAAAATCACCCTCGAGCACGTAGTCATAGTCGAGCTGCAACGAGCCGTCGCCATGCATGGTCCAACGGAAATGAGCGAGTCCCCCGGTTCCTTCGCCTTCGAGCCATGCCACGAGTTCGCCGGTTTTCGGCTCAGGTCCCTGGCCGGTTGTCACCTTGCCGCCTGAAGCGACCCGGGGGAATCGGGCGGGAGTGTGGCCGAGCCGAATCGTTTTTGCCGCGATGGGATTTCCCGCTGAATCGAGGAGATGCGTGAGGCGCACGGCGAGCACGTTCTGCGGAGGGAAATTATAACGGATGCCGTCGCCCGCGCGGCGCGAGCCGTCGTAAATGGTTTTCCACGCTTGCCCGTCCGGAGAAAGCTCCAGCTTAAATCCCGCGTAGGCGATGGCTTTGGTGTACGCCAATTCTATTTCCAGCGTACTCGCCAGTTGCGGCGCGGAGAGGCGGTAGAGGCCGTTGGCTGGATCTTCGCTGGCGAACGACAGCCATTCGATTGGACCGGCGGAATCGGGCCGGGCGAACGCTAGCCGCGGACCGTTGGTCAGCGCGGCGGTTTTGCCGTCGCGTCGCAGGCGGCGGAGCGAACCCGTGGCAGCATCAAATTCCGCGGACACATCGCCTGCAGTGAATTCGATTATTCCCGAACGAACACTGACTTTCGGGCTCGCGCCGATGGTGGTTGAGTGGTGAATCGCGTCAAAGGCCCGCGGTGCCGGCGCGACGATCGGCCAGGTCCAGGTCCACAATTCCTTTTGATCAGGGCCAAACGCGACGAGGGAAAGCGCATCCGCTTCACGCCAGTTGGCGGGGAGGTTGAGGGAAAGTGTTCCCGTGGAATGTGCGCCGATTGAGGGAGAATCAGTCTGACCATGATTTAGGATTTTCGGCGCCAATTGCTTTTCGGCGGGGCCGGGAAAACGCACCGTGCTCCATTCAAAACGACAATTCCGCAGCGACGTGAAATCATAGCGATTGGTCACGGAAAGAGTGCCGTCGAATTTGGCGTCGAGCGTTGGCGGGACGATTTGCACCGGCGACCACAGATCGCGCACGGTATAAAAACTCCCTTCCTTTTCGTGACGCGGACCGACGATTCCGTCCGGCGCGTACGTACTGAAAACATCGACTCGTCCGCCTTCGTCGGTGCG
>JAYVMJ010000190.1:0-1809 GCA_043759025.1 Verrucomicrobiota bacterium
TCGCGCCGGGGAGGCGCGATTTGGAGCGACAGAAACGGATGGGCTGCGGCCAAAAGCATTTCATGTCTATTACGGGTGTACCCACGGGAAAGATGCCTACAATTTTGACTTGCCGGCCGTTGGCAAACAACAATGGGCGAAGAAGTAAAATCATAGCAGCAGCAGCCCGGACAGACCCAACAGCACAATAATGGTCAAGATGCTCAGAATGAACTTTTCGTTTTTGGTAACGGCGAGGGGCATATCAAAGGCCAAGCTTTACTAGAGTGGAGACAATGCTTCCAAGAAGTGGTTCGTTGGCAATTCCCGACCAAGGTTGATTGCTCGAAATCCGGATGAAGCATTGGTCGCCTTGGTGGCGAAATCCGTATTTCCAAGCGAGTTCAAGCAGGGCCGGAACGGAGTAAGGGTCGCGATAGTTGATCGGGCGGCCGTCGTAAACGTGCCAAAACCAGACGTTCTGCGCGACGCCGCCGTTCTGGAAAAAGCGATGCTCTGCAGGGTAAAGTTGAGTGCCGGAAATGGGCAGTACTTCTCGTCGATCGGCGACTGGTTTCGCCACCCAGCCGGAACCGGGCCAGCAGGCGTCGGGCGTGTGAGAGGCGACCCGACTGACCGTTGTCTGTCCCGCGGGCCAATAAGCAAGGTAGACGGTGAATTGAACCAGCTGCCCGTTGTCCTTGCGTTTGAGATAAGTTCTTTCGATCAAGTGAGTGGTCTCAAGTACCGAGGAAAATTGATAGAGGTCCTTGGCGGTTGTCACTTCCCAGCCGTCGGCCTCGACGGGCAAAACGGACGCCAGGTCGGGGATCGATTTCGGCGCGATGTTTGCGGGCCGGGATTCGGTGAAGTAGAACGCTCCCAACGCCAGCGTCGCGCAAATCGACACCCAGAAAAACCACATCGATCCATAAGCGCGGCGCGAGCGAATGGCCGGCGAAGCTTCGTTTCCCGGGGAAGTCATATCCCGGGCACTCAAGCTGATCGCCATCCACGCCAACAGCGCCGACGCGAGGGTCAGGATCGCATAGCCGGTGACATCGTGCCACGCGCCCGTGATATCTTTTCCGGAATTTGCCAGGAGGGTCAGTAAAAGCGATCGAATGAAATTCATCGCCAGCGCCAGCAACGGTGCGGCGACGATGAGGAGAGTGCGGCTTCGCGGCTTTCGCACGAGCCATGCGGCAAAAAAGAATCCGGCGTAGAGGCAGGAAAGCAGACTGCGAATACCACTGCAGGCTTCCTCGACCCCGACGGTCGTTCTGGCGAGTTCGATCAAGTTGCCATGCTGCTGCGCTGGAATCCCCAGGAGATGCAGGGTGTGAAACACCGCCCCGGTCACACCGCTTTGCAGCCCCAACGTAATCCGGGCATACGTTCCGTTCGGCAACGGCGCGACGAGCAACCAGAGGAAGATCGCGGTAAAACTGATCCAGTTAAACGGCAGCAGCCGGACGCTCTCGTCCGCCAGGATCAACCAGCCCGCCAGCAGAAAACTACACAGTGACGCACCCAGAAGAAAGAGGACCAGCGCATGATTCCAAGCGACCGATGCCGCGAGCAGTCCCGCGAGCGCGAAGAGCACGAAGCCCGTGAGCGCGGCCGTCGCGGTCGCAATTCGAGACCAGCGGCTTTCGGGCAACCAGCGCTGCGCGCCATTTCGTCGGGATTCGGCGAGCAACAGAACAAAAATCACCGGCGCGAAAAACCCGTGGGAGAGATCCGGATTTTGCGCCCACTCGGGCCAGAGTCGCGCGCAGTAGGCGATCGTGAAAACCAACAGAACCGCGATCAGCGCCCGGATGCGCG
>JAYVMJ010000191.1:0-13847 GCA_043759025.1 Verrucomicrobiota bacterium
CGACGTGGCGGCGACGGTCAATGGCGCACCGTAGGTTTGGGTGGGCGGAGGGGCGAAAGTAATTGTTTGGGACGCGGCGTTGACGGTGAACGTTTGCGCCACGCTGGTCGCCGCAGTGTAGTTGGTGTTGCCCGCTTGGGTGGCGGTGATGGTTACGGAGCCGGTTCCCGTAAACGTAACCAGGTTGCCTGCGACCGTAGCCGGTCCTGAAGTTACGGAATACGACACTCCAAGCCCGGAAGAGGCCGTTGCGCCGAGAATCAGGTTAGCGCCAAAAGCCTGGGCGCCTGGATTGCCAAAGGTGATCGACTGATTTGCTTTATTGATCGTCCAGGTAGAATCGACGGTCGTTGAATTGTAGTTCGTGTCGCCCGGATAGGTCGCACGAATGACGTAGGTCAGACCGGCGGTGAGTGTGGTACCAACCACGACCGCTGAGCCAACCGTGCCATTCGGCGAGCTGGGAGCAATTGAGTAGCTCGGGGTGCCGGTTGGAGCAGCGACGGCTCCGCTGTAAGGATTGGCAAAAAGTGCGGCTAGATCGCCGGCAGAAACGGTAAAGGTAATGCCGGATTGGGGCGTCTTGGTCGCAGCCGTAAACGATGCGGTCGGTGTAGCCTTGCTGACCGCAATACTTGGTGTTCCGAACCAATTACTCGGGGCCACGGTCCAACTGGCATCCCATGCCCACACATAAAAATTATTGTAGCTTCCGACTGCCTTGGGCGTGATGACAAAAGACTTCGAAAAAGTAGAGCCGGAGGCCGATTCATTACCAAAGGTCGAACCCGAATAAATGAACGTCGTATCGTTCGGATAGGTTGCCGGCCAATTCGTAATGTTATAGGTAGTGCCCGGTATGGACGCCCAGTACTGGGTACCACCGACATTGTACATGCATGATAGTCCGGTAAGCGCGGTCGATCCTTGAGTCGCGGAAAAAGTGGCGGTGGCGGATTGGCCAAAAATGAGGCTGGTCGGACTGAGTGATCCGCTCACCGTTGGCGGCACGTCCACAACCATGGTGGACGCAATGGTGGGTGACTGACTGTAGCTGCCGTTTCCTGCACTATACACGCTGACGGTAAAGGTACCGCCAGCGGGAAAGGTAATGGCTTGAGACGCCCCACTACCGCTTATGCCGGTCGGGCCAGCTGGCGAGACCGACCAGACATACGTGCCGGTAGCCGAGCCCGTCGCGGTGAATGTCTGAGCCGGTGCGCCAACATAGGTGGCAGTCGGGGCCGCGCTCCAACTCAAGCTTTGGCCGGCCGGATTAACCGTAATCGTAGCAGTGGCCGAGGTGGCGGCAGTGTAATTTCCATTCCCAGTATCCGCAAAATTCACCGTAAAGCTCGTGGCAGAACTTGGAGTCAAAACCAGATTCACGCCTGAAGTCGTCCAAGTGCCACCAGCGTAAGACCCGGACGCCGCTGACCAACTCGATCCATTGAAATTCGTAACGGTCGTACCATTGATCAGCCACGCATAAAAACCGGTGGTGCCATTGCCCGGTGTTATCGTGACGGGACCACCGCCATAAGTGATCGGATTGGCAGAGGGACTGATCGTCGGCGTGTTCGCACTGATCGGGTTAATGGTCCAAGAGACACCACTCAGGGTGCCGGAGTAACTTCCAGTACCGGTTACCGTCGCCGTGTTGTAAGTTCCGGCATTAACCTGCGCTGGAGCGGAAACGCTCGCCGTCGCGCCTGCGGGACTGACGCTGCTTGCCGAAGAAGGAGACTGCCCTGAGCCGTTGTAGGTAAGTGAAGCGATCGTTGCACCCGTAATGGGGGTCGCGACTTGGATATTCTGGGAAACCTGCAGCGTGCCGGACGGGGTACTACCCGCCACAGAGCTATTTGAAGACGCATAAATCGCCAAGGTATAGGTGCCGGAAGACGAAACGGTGAAAGGCGGCATCGGCGCAGCCCCTGAACTGGGCATCGCACCAGTGCCAGCTCCGCTCGCGAAAACGGAAACGCCATGCCAGGCGCCCGACGGGTCTTGATACCATTCGGTCAAAAAACACGGGGTGGAGTTGGCGGTGCCCCACGCGGAAACACCGCTGATGGACGCCCCTTGAACGGCAGTCGTCGGGGGAGCGACGCCCCAGCCTCCCGCCAAAAGGCGGACCCCGCCCAGGGCAAAAAATGCAAACAAAAGGAAGTTTTTCTTCATGACAAATGGAAGTCAGGTGGCGGGTCGGAAATGAAAGGACCAAAAAGGGTAATGACGTGAGAGTGATGTTGTGTGCAGTTTTGGCCGGATCCAGAGACCGCTGGCCTCACGACAGATGGCGTAAACTTAGGACGGTACTGTCACGATGCCCGCGGCATCGAAATTGCCGTCAGTATCGTGGAGCTCCGTCTTGAAGGAGCGGTGGAACCGTGGGGGGATTTATCATAATACGAAAAAGCTGCGAATATAGCTTTAACCTCCTATGAAGCCTCTTCACGCCGTCCACGAAAGCCTCCAGAATACCAGATTTTTGGTAGCCGATATTTCCCCCTCATAAAAATTCCGCCCGTTATGACACACACGACTGCTTATATCGGCGCCGGAATGTTCAAAAATAAATCCCCCGCAGCCTCGTTTCTCCTCTGAACGGTTGCTGAAGCAGAGCGACCATAAAAAGTAAAGCCGCCAGAATACCGAAATAGTGTGAATCCCGAGCCTTGTACTTGGAAAAATTCGGTGCTTTTTCTGATTCACGAATATGGATCCCCTCATCGACAAGGCGCACGGGCCCGCCTTGCCCCCTCTTTTCCGCGAAGATTTTTTGCCGCAGCGACGAATTTCGTCTGCTCGCATGGCGATCATCGAAGGCAATCGCATGAAAAGCGATCTGCTGCGTTCCTATTGCACAAATTACTGGGGGTTTGACGTGGTCGCGGTGGAAAAAACTGCCCGCAGCGGGATCGCCATGGTCACCCAGGACAAACCGGAATTGGTACTCGCCGCCGTGCCTTTGCCTGATCTGAGACTGGCGGATTTTGTCGAGCAGTTGCGGTTGGCTTCCCCTGCCTCCAAACTGATTTTGCTCATCGCGAGTTACAATGAGTACCTGATTCACACGCTGAGCGCCACCGAGTATCACGGATTGGTTTTCGAATCCGTCGAAAATCTGGCCTCGCTCGGCGCTGCCATCGAGCGGGTGCGGTCGGGCGCGCGTTTTGTTTCCACGCCGATCTTGCAATGCCAGTCCGCGCTCCGAAGCACGGCGGGGGCTTTTCCACAAGTTTTATCGAAACGATTGGAGGAGGTTCTAATCTGCATCGCTCATTCGTTGTCGGACGATGAGATCGGCTTACAGCTTGGTTTCACGCCCGGCACCGCCCAGTGCCACCGACGCACGCTGATGGGCAAACTGAATATTCACAGTACGCCGAAACTTATCCGTTACTGCGCGGAGAAAGGCTTTAATTCCGTGCCGTTGCCGGTTTCACGCCAACCGGCAACCATCGCATGAGCGTCCGCAACAACCGTCTCGCTCTCCTGATCTTGCCGTCCGGTGTGCGCCATTTCCCCAAAACCCTTGGGGTCATCGCAGGTTGCAACCTGGGAGTGGCACTGTTTGTTGTCGTTAATCCCGGACGAGCCCAAACGAGTGAACGGTCCAAAACTGAAACCACGCAGGCCGGCCGAATCGGCCCGATCAAGCTTCGTGATGTAGGCATCGATCAGATCTTGGAACTCTTGGAGCGATGGACCGGCAAATCGCTGCTCCGCCCGCCCGCCCTGCCGACCACCACGGTTAGTCTGAACTTGAATGAAGCCGTAACCAAGGAACAAGCCATCCGCGCGATCGAGACATTGCTCAATCTCAACGGCGTAGCGCTAACGCCACTCGACGATCATTTTCTCAAGGTGACAACTTTGGCCGCAGCCAAAGCGGAGGCCCCGGAATTAATCGCCGGCTCCACGCTTGAAATGCCACCCACGGGCCAGGTCATGAGCAAACTTTTCAAATTGAAATTTCTCCGCGTCACCGAATTCGTACCGCAAGTGACCGGACTGCTCAATGCCGCCGGGGGCGCCCCGGCCGTCTTTGAAAAGGCCAATGCCGTCCTAATCACCGACAGCCTCAGCACCCTCCAGCGGATCGAAACACTCGTTCAACAATTGGACCGGCCCGTAGCGGCGTCGCTACAACCGAAGTTTTATCAGCTGAGTTATGCCAAGGCCGGTGAAGTGGTGAACAAATTGCACTCGATGTTCGCGGGGCCGCTACAAAACCAACTGGGGACCTCCACCAGCTATACCGCCGATGATCGCACCAATCAGATCGTCCTCTTTTCCGACCCTGACCAACACGCCGTATTCGACGACCTGATCGCCAAACTCGACGTGCGGTCTGGTCAGGATACGCGCAATGTAATTATTTATTTGAAACATGCCACCGCCAAGGATGTGGCGGGTATCTTGACCCAAATGGTGTCCGGCCAGACCAAGACCACCAATGCCGGGCAGGAACCGAATCGTTCCATCGGAGCCGATTCATCGTCGCCCACCAGCGATCCCAACGCGGTCAATGCGAGCGCGGAAAAGAGTACCCCGGCAATCGCGAACCCAAAATCCACGGCGATTGAACCATCGAACCAATTCAGCTCGTCACTCACGATTCTGGCCGAAGAGCGGAGCAACGCCCTCGTCATCTCTGGAACGGTCGATGACATTCGGCTGGTCAATGACCTTGTGTCGAGAATCGACGTGTTGCTGGCGCAGGTGCGCATTGAAGTCGTCATCGCTGAAGTGATATTGGATAACAATGACACCACGGGGATCAGCGCTTTAGGTCTCCAGATTAGCGGTGATAAACTCGTCGGATTTTCCGGTTCGTTACCCGGTGCTGGTATCGCCCAAGGAACGGTGACCCGGGCGAATCCAACCGGGACACCGCCCGTCACGGTAACGGGGCCTTGGGATTTGGCCGCACAAATCAGCCTCGCCGCCACGCCCCGCAAAACCAATTCCAACATCCTTTCAGTGCCGAACATTATCACCACCCATAATCGCGAAGGAAAAATCTTCGTCGGACAGGAAGTCCCTGTCATCAGCGGGTATCTCAACACCGGGACCACCGGTGCGAGTTCCGGAACAAACGGCGCTGGCGCCGGCTATCTAAGCACGGTTAATTCGAAGGACATTGGCATCCAGCTTACCGTCAAACCTCTCATTGGGGCGGATGGCTCCGTCCAGCTTGAGATCAAGCAGGAGGTCAATGACATCCTGGGCAATGTAATGATCGATGGAAACTCCCAACCGATCATCGGCCGCCGCTCGACTGAGTCTTTCGTCAGCGCACGGAGTGGCGACATTATCGTTCTCGGTGGTTTGCAACGTAGTTCCACGTCGCGCAGCACAAGCCGGCTGGGACCAATCCCTTTTCTCGGAGATTTGTTGGGAGCGCGCACTCGCGACAAAACACGGACCGACCTCATATTTTTCCTGCGCCCCACCATTCTCAGCAATACCCCCTTGGACAATGAACCGGCGTTGGAAGAAATAAAAAAATTCCCGAAAGACCAACGCAAGGAAGTTCAATCACACCTGCAACCAACCGTGCCCGGAAGCTAGCACTCGCTCCGGCGGAATCATCCTCATCCCCGGGAGCGCAAGTTAAGAAGGGTTCATGGATAACCCTTCCGAGCGGTTTATTTCTCTCTGGCGCGCCTGCAGAATGAGCCTCGCCACAAGGTCCAAACGCGTCCCCTCCGCGATCGAATGATCAGAGATCACTGCCGTTTGCGGAACTCGCATCGGCGCCACCACGGCCACCGTTGAAATAGAAGCTCGATTGGAAGCGGCGGTATTTCCGCTATTATTCATGGATAATACCACCGTTCTCCCCTGATAGTTCAAAACCAGCGTGCTCTTCTCGCGATTAATTTCCTTGATCGACAAGATATCATCCCCTGCTCCTTCCCGAACTGTCATCCATTTCTTGGTCGCTGCTTCATAAAGCGTGAACCAAGTCAGTTCATTTTCGACCACCATTCCGCGTAATTCGAGGGTTGGATTCTGATCAAGCTTGGTTGCTTGAGCGACGGCCGGAGCTCGCGGGAACGGAGAATTTTGCACCAGCCCCGACAGATCCATGGGCTTCGCCACAACGGAATTCAGCAATCCAACGAGAACAACCCCTGATAAGACGCGAACTTTGTAACACACGGTGAACATGTTGAACATGCCGTCAGACAAACCGCAAAACCAAAATCCGCACGAGACGAAATATCGCCGAATAAAGTGATCGCCGGTTCACCATTCCACGCCTTGAAAGTAAAGGTCGAAAATCGCGCGGTAGGATTTGCATCGATTCATCCAACACCGACCACCCGCAGCTTTTACACATTGTCATCACGAAGGGCGCTCGGCGCGCCGTGGCGATCCAGCCCTTCGACTTCGCCAAGGCTTCGGCAGGACTTCTCGCCACGACAGAGTAAAAGCAACGGGCGATTGGCATAAATCCACCCATCGTCACGCCCGGCGATCCCTCGCAATGGAAAATTGTCCCCGGCATTCACCTTCCATCCTGTGGTTCGAGTCGATTTATACCTAGCCCTTTCAAGTCGCCCAGGTGCGAACGCTGCATACCCAGCTGCGGCACTGCGGCGATAAACCCGGAAACCATGGTGCGGTTTTGGCTTTCCCTGATTGCATCGGTGGCTAACTTCCGCCGATGCAATCTGACTGGGAAATGGGCCTTCTCTGGTACGGCGTGTTCGTTTTTTCGACCGTTTTGCACGAGGCTGCCCACGCGTGGACGGCATTGAAATTGGGTGACGATACCGCCGCGCGAGGAGGTCAGGTTTCGCTGAATCCACTGCCCCATATCCGTCGCGAGCCTTTCGGCATGGTGGTCGTGCCAATTCTTTCGTGGATGGCGGGAGGCTGGCTGATCGGCTGGGCAAGCGCGCCGTTCAACCCGGAATGGGCCCGCCGTCATCCGCGTCACGCGGCAGTGATGGCGTTGGCCGGTCCGGCGGCGAATCTCTTTCTGGTCATCTGCGCTGCATGGCTGATCCGCATCGGCGTTGAATGGGGCTGGTTCGCCGCGCCGCACCGCATAAATTCGTCGCAACTCGCAGTGGCGATTCAATCAGGCTGGCCGGAATTTGCCGCAGCGGCGTTGAGCGTGGTGCTTTCGCTCAATCTCCTCCTTTTCGTTTTCAATCTCATCCCGCTTCCGCCGCTCGATGGCAGCAACGCGCCGCTGCTTTTGTTGCCGCCCGGAGCCGCCGCCCGCTATGCCGAATTCTTGCGGACACCCTGGCTCGGGCTGGTTGGCGTCTTGATCGCGTCACGGGCACTCGGACCATTTTTTCCGACGGTCCTTCGCTTTGTCGCCAACCTGATTTATCCCCACAGTCACTACTATTAACCCCGTGAAATTCCGCCTGCTGTTGCTCTTCGCGCTAACGTTCACCATGGGGTTTGCCGCCGACCCTTCGTCCGTCCCAACCGACGCAAACGCACGCATCGCCGCCGCGCATAAACTGGCCGACGGCCTAACCTACCATAAAGGCGAAACGGTGATCGGCGACGGTCTCGCAAAAATCACCGTGCCCGATCAATTCCGGTTTCTCGACGCCAAGGATACCGGCGTCATTCTCAGCGAGTTGTGGGGCAATCCCAAGGGCGCAAAGACACTCGGCGCGTTGGTGCCGGCCGGGTTCGACCCCCTCGGTGGAGAGAGCTGGCTCGTGGTGATCACTTACCAGGAGGACGGCTACGTAAAGGACGATGACGCCGAAAAAATCGATTACCCTAAAATGCTCGCCGAACTGAAGCAGAGCACTCGCGACGCAAACGAACAGCGCGTGAAGGACGGTTACGGCTCGATCGAATTGGTCGGCTGGGCGCGACCGCCGCGCTACGACGCCACGACGCATAAACTCTATTGGGCGAAGGAGCTGAAATTTGGTGGAGAAAAAGAAAACACATTGAATTACAACATCCGCATGTTGGGCCGCGGCGGCGTGCTCGTGTTGAATGCCGTCGCGTCGATGCATCAACTTCCGGAAGTAGAAGCGGCGGCGCCGGCGATCCTCGGCATGGTGAATTTTCAGAACGGCCATAGCTACGCCGATTACCAGCCCGGCACCGACAAGACCGCCACCTATGGACTGGCTGCACTCGTCGCCGGTGGCATCGCGGCCAAGGCCGGACTGTTTAAGGGACTTTGGATCGCAATTCTCGCTTTCAAGAAAGTCATCATCGTCGCCTTGGCAGCAATGGCTGGCTCGATCAAAAAATTCTTCGCGTGGATTCGCGGACGCACCGTTCCGCCAGCGTCCACACCGAATTCACCGCCACCCGCGTCCTGAGCCGGTGATTTGCACGACACCGCATTGCGCCAGATTCCCATCCTCAATCCGGTCCAAAAAGGAGCACCCTGGTTTCGAGTGGGTTTGCGATAAAGCGTCCCCACCCATCTGGATCTAAATCCGCTGCTGGTCGCCTCCAATTTGTGAAACAGTTCAACCTCTTCTTCAGTGATTGATGGCTTAGAGAGCGGTCAACCAGCAGAACGAACGCGTAAAAAACGCTGATTTTTTAGAGAAAAACGCTATCGGTATCAATCATCGGGACATCGCTTCCGTTCAAATGCTGAATGCGCCATCACTTTCGCAAGGTTTTGACAGAACTTTAGGCGACAACGTGCGTCTAAAGTGTCTATGTGGGTGAACGCACCAACATAGAATCGCACCGCTCAAAATGATCACGCCTGAGACCACTCCCACCGAATTAGCTCCGGCCCGAAAGCCGTTGAGAGTGCTTTACGCTGATGACATGCGCCAGTTGCGGGAATTGATCGTGATCGTTCTGGGGCGTGACGGACATTCGGTCGAAACCGTGGCCAATGGGGAGGAAGCGGTGGAAAAAATTACTTCAACCGCGCCGCCATACGATGTGATCATCACCGACCATCACATGCCTGGGATCAACGGGCTCGAGTTGGTGACCCACATTCGCAACGGGACCTTCGATGGGAAAATCATCGTTTTCAGTTCCGAGTTGAGCCAAGCGGTGGATGACGCGTATCGCCGTCTTAAGGTAGACCATATCCTGCCAAAACCAATTTTCCCCGCGCAACTCAGGGCGGTGTTTGCCACGCTTTAACCCCAACGGCCGGGCAAAAAACCGGTCTGTTGACAGGCTGGGTTAAGCGGATTGCGAGGCCCGGGTCATAGCCTCAACCAAGGCGAAAGCCATTTGATTGCAAGGCGCGGGGATCCCGTGTTTGCGGCCGAGCCGGACAATCACGCCATTACGCGCATCGATCTCGCTCACGCGACCTGCAAGGCGGTCGGCATGTAATGAATTAACGGAATCCGGCGGAGCGTTACGGTAATTCTGCAATACGGTTTCGATGAGCGAATCATCCATGATCGCGCCCTCGGCCCGGCCAACCGCAATACATTCGCGCACGATCTGCCGGGACAACACGCCGATCTCTTCATCGCGCATCACGCGGGTAGGTTGCAGGACAATTCCGGAAATCACCCCGGCCGCGTTGACGCACAGTTTGCGCCAGACCGCGCTTTTCAAATCGTTGGTGACACTCACTTCCACCGGAGTTCCCTCGAACAATCCCACAAATCCAATCCCGTGCGCATCGTTTTGCACCAGCATTTTGGCCGTGCCGCGCTGCCGGATATGGGTCGGCGTAACGCGCTCGGCCGGGCAATCGACCATGACGGGCACCAACTGCTTCGCGGGCAAATAGTCCACAAAACGCTCACGGTGTTCGACGCCGTTTTGGAGAATCGCCACTGGCGCGCCTTTCACCGCCAGTCCCTTCAACCATACTGCAGCCCCCGCCGAGTCGTACGCTTTCGTCGCCACCAGTACCCAGTCAACGGGAGTCGCCTCGGCTGGTGAAGTCAGGACGGTGGGCCGCGCGATCAGTTCGCCTTGCGGTGTCTCGACCTGAAGCTCACCGAGCGGCCGGCGCGCGCATAGGATTACTTCGTGATCACCGTTCTTTCCCAACCACGCCGCCATCACGCCACCCACCGCGCCGGGACCGACAATTGCAATACGTGCCATGGGTGAAAGGTTGCAACAGCACCGAGTCACGCGTCGAATCAAAATCCGGACAACCATTGCGGACAGTCATCCGGGGCAAATTTCAATTCGCTACCAGCGACGTCCGAAAACGCCGCCGAACAGCTTAGCGCCAACAGCCGTTGATGTAAACGTAGCCGCGGTCGCGACGCTCCCAGTGCGCTGCAACGTAACCGCGACGACGGGGCGGCGGAACTTCCCAATGACCGGAAACCCACGAGTAACCGCCGCGTCCACGATAAACCCAGTATCCCTGAATCCAAACGGCCTCTTGCACCGGACGGTCGTAAATGACCTCCGTCCGGGGTGGTGGCGGTGGGGGCGGAGAATCAACCACGACTTGGGTGGTCGCTTCGGACTCCGAACCGTAAATCGTACCGCGTTCATGATCCGCTTGGTTGCCCATCGTGCCACCGGCGATCGCGCCCACGGCACCCCCAATGAGTGCTCCGTTCAGGCCGTTGCCGTGGCCGGAATTATTGCCGATAATCGCCCCCGCGATGGCGCCCAAGGCACCTCCGCTCACCGCACCCCGTTGCGTGTTTGGACCCGAGCCCACGCATCCTGCACAAAGCAATAACGCGGTGATTGGAAGTAAGGTTAAACAATTTGTTTTCATGATAAAATGATGACGTTTCCCGGGTAGTTCCGTTACCAGGTATGACGCACGAGGGGATCTCATGTTTTAAGCGAAAGATCAGAAACCACATGGTGAACACCATTGGTTTGCAGCGCCAAATCGACTGCCCGGCCGATTTGCCCGGGTGAGTTAACCCATCCGGTCAGTTTTACTGTGCCGGCGTCACAATCGACCGAGATGTCGCACGACGAAAGGTTTCTCTCGACCACGTATTTGCCCTTGATGACCGCAATGATCCGCGCGTCGTCCATTTTCTCGCCAACGACGATCGCGCGCGAACGAACTACCCTCCCGGTTTTCGTCAATTCGTTCTGAATACGGTCGGGAGTTAGATTCCATTCCCGCGCTTTGGCGGACAGCAAGCCTTTGGCGTCGTTTGCAGCCGCACGAGTGCGCCCAGCGAGCACAGTCGCACCCCGACCGATCGTCGGCGTTTGATTGGTATGATAATACTGCCAGCCAAACGCCGTCGCGATGACTCCCAGCACCAAAAGGACAAATAAGGTTTTCATGCTGTCATTGAGAGGACAAGGGCTCTGCCCAAAGGTTCACCGGTCTCATGTCTTTCATCGTCAACCGTGGAGGGGATAGGCCGCAACCATCGCTCCTATTGTTGGTCTAAAACACCCCTTTTATCCTCCTCAATGCCTGCAACAAATTCCCCAAAAAACAGCGGGCGCGCCGGTCGCGACTCACGCCTCGCTTCAGATTGCATCATACGGGGGAATATTTGCTTCGCGGCATTCTGGTGATCGCGCCTCTCGTGATCACCCTGAGCTTCGTGTATTGGGTGTTCGAGAAACTCGACGGGCTGCTGCATCCCTACGTTATCACCCCCCGGGCATGGGATTTCTGTTACTGATCTTGATTGTATTACTAATCGGCTGGGTGAGCACTTTTTATCGGGTGAAACGAACATTCCGGGTGGTCAGCCAGGGATTCGAACTCACGCTTGGAATCAGCTTCATTTACACTTCGATTCGCGATTTCTTTGAGGCTTTCGTCGGCAACAAACGCCGGTTTACACGCGCCGTCATGGTCAGCGTCACGCACGATGATGCCTGGCAGGTTGGTTTTCTCACCGACGAAAAACTCGCCTGCTTCAACTTGGAAGATGACTACGTTTCCGTCTATGTGCCCCAGGCTTATAATGTGGCCGGGCAACTCTATATCTTGAAAAGGGATCGTATCCGCCCGATCGAACACCTCGCGCCGGCCGATGTCATGAAATACGGCGTAACCGGTGGAGCGGTTGAGATCGCGGAAAAATAGGATTCGCCGGAACCGCAAAAATGGAGCAAGGTCATATGTTCCCATGTTATCACCGCGAGCCCCTTCCCTTCCGTTTTTGCGCAGGATTTTTTTCGGCGTTTTCCTGATTGCGGCAACGGCGGTCTCGCACGGCGCGGCGGGAGGATTCAGTGCAACCCTCTCCAGCGAACAAAAGAATGCTGCCGGGCTCACTACACTGACGCTTGCTGAATCCGATGCGTTGGACCGGCTGATCGCGGTGGACGTTGCTGAAGCGCGGGCGGAAAACAGCGTCGAACTGGCAGGCACGTTTGTCTCGCGCCGCACCGATCTCGAAAGGAAACAAGCCGGGCTCGACCGGCTCACTCCCGCAGAATTGACCAAACTCAACGGGTTGGTCGCCACCGCGGTCGCCGCGAGTCCCAAACCGAAGGAACGCCCGCGCATCAAGGACAGCGATGTTTTCAGCGCACCGCGAAAGCCGGAAGTCCACGGTGAATTCAGCCTGACGTATGGCCGGACCAGCGGCGGCGGTGATTTCCGCGCCGCGTCGATGTACGTCGATATTTTCGATCCCAATACCGGCCTCGAAATCGGGTTTGGATTCAGCCGTTCCAGCGGCAAAGGCCTGTACGGATTTTACCCTGGCGATCCGGGCTATGGTTATGGCTACGGCTACGACGCGGGATTAGGTTGGGACAACTCTTCGTTGGGCAGTTTCGGCCCCGACGATTGGAACCAAGGCAACGGACGAATTTACGGTAGCAGCATCTTGAGTGACTGGAGCAATGCGGCGTACTACCGCGGCTTCCGCCGGCCGTAATCGAGCCAGCAGAAGTGAACGCGGGGGTTATTTATCCGCGCGTGGCTTGATGAGCGCCAGATAGGTGAGGACCTTGAATCGCTGGTTGAGAGAGAGTCCGTCGGTCGGAGTCAGCTGCGTCATGAAAATGGCCACCATCTTTTCCTGCGGATCCAAGAGGTATTGCGGATGGTAGGCGCTGCCCCACCCGTAAGCGCCCTTGCTGACCAACTCCCCGTAAAAACCCGGATCGTCGTTCACCCCAAAACCCAGACCGAACGCGTGGGTGTCCCAAGTATATTTGTCCCCGGTGTGATTCTCGTGCATCAATTGCACGGTCTTCGGGCTGAGAATGCGAACGCCGTCGAGTTCCCCGTCGTTCAGCAGCATTTGCAGCAGTCGCCCGTAATCGCCGATGGTCGAAAGCAATCCGGCACCGCCCGAGAAACATTTACGCGGACCATGCACGCAGTCGCTTTTCTCCACGTTCTCCTCAAGGAGCAGCTGGCCTTTCTCCAGCCCGCACACATTGGCCGGCCGGCTCTCTTTCCCGGGAGAAAGAAAAAAGGATGTGTCCACCATCTTTAGCGGCCGGGTAATCCGCTCCTCGACGAAACGATCCAGCGGTAAACCGGAAATCACTTCAATCAGGCGGCCCGGCACGTCAGTGCTATAACCATACTGCCATTTCTGCCCCGGTTGCGCATTGAGTGGAAGGGTCGCCAGCCGGTCGATCGCGACCCCGATGGTTTCATCGTGATTGGCAAAATACCAACCATCGAGGTTCGCTTTCTTGTCGTCGTCTGCCGCCACTCCGTCGCCATAAGTCAGACCCGACGTGTGGCGCGTGAGATCGTGAATCGTAATCGGATGCTCCACCGGCACGGTCGTGTACTTGACGTCCGGCGCCGATCCGGCCGGAGGCGGGACCGCGACGACGGAATGGGCAAATGACGCGATGTATTTCGAGACTGGACGCTCAGCATGAAACGCCCCTCCTCACAAAGAATCAGCGCCGCAACGGTCGTCACCGCTTTGCTCATCGACGCAATCCGGAAGATCGTATCCGTCTTCATC
>JAYVMJ010000192.1:0-8067 GCA_043759025.1 Verrucomicrobiota bacterium
GATTTTGAAAAAGTCGCCGAAGTCACCGACGATCGTCCCGGCAAGGACGCGGCCTATCAGTTGGACAGTACCCGCGCCCGCCGTGAATTGGCCTGGAGCGATACCGTTTCGCTCGAAGCCGGCGTTCACGAGACCATCAAATGGGTCGATGAGCACTTCGACAAAATCCGCACCCAGCCTTTCGACTACATCCACAAGCCCTGAAATTTCCGCATGTCCCTGCTCAAAACCATTTCACCAAAGCGGACCTCGCGTCGTATCGGGCGTGATCGAACACCGCGCAAGGCAAACGGCATTTCAAAGCCTGTCACCATCCGCCCCCAGTCGAAAATCATTTCATTCGAAGATGCCGCCGCCGTTTTCACGCGACTTCGGAAAGAAGGCAAAATCCTCGTCCATTGCCACGGCACTTTTGATCTGATCCATCCCGGACACATCGTACACTTTGAGGAAGCCAAGGCCTTGGGTGATATTTTGGTCGTCACGATCACCGCCGAGAAATTGGTCAACAAAGGCCCGGGACGCCCCTACTTTAACGATCAACTTCGCTCCCGCTGGCTCGCTGCGCTCGGATGCGTGGACTATGTCGTGGTGATTCCGTTCGCTGCCGCCGTCGAAGCGATCGAATGCGTTCGCGCTCAATTCTATTGCAAAGGTCGCGAATACGCCGATCCGACTGCGGATCTCACCGGCAACATTGGCGATGACGTGCTCGCAGTCAAAAAAGTCGGCGGCGAGATGCGCTACCTCGGGTCCATTCTCTTCAGTTCGACCCGTCTCCTCAACAAGCATTTCGATCCGTATCCTCCCGAGGTTAAAAAGTTCTGCCAGCACGTTGCCCTGGAGTGCTCTCCTTCCCGTTTCCGTGACATTGTTGAAGGCTTCAGCAAGCTGAGTGTGCTCGTGGTCGGTGACGTGATTTTCGACAAATACTCGACGGTGGAAGTCCAGGGCCTGACCTCGAAGAACCGCATTCTTTCCGGTCGTTTTGTAAACGAAGAAATGCAGGCCGGTGGCGCCCTCGCGGTCTACCGTCATCTGCGCGAATTCACCCCGAACGTGAAATTGATCGGTCTCGCCGGCAATGAACCCTGGCTCGATGACACATTAAAGGGATTCATCACCAAGGAATCAGACCAAATCGTTCGGTCATCGGATTTCACCACCGTTATTAAGCAGCGATTCGTCGAACCTCGCGTTGAAGGCAAGGAGCTGCAGAAACTTTTTTCCGTCAACTATCTCGACAAGCGCACGCCCGGCGAACACCTGCAACGCGCGTTGATGGACCGCGTCGCCGGAGAAATTAATGATTATGATGTCGTTCTCGTCATGGACTTCGGTCACGGCGTGATGGAGGAAATGGTTCGGTCCTATGTGCAGGACAAAGCGCCCTATCTCGCGGTCAATTGCCAGACGAACAGTAACAATCACGGCTTCAATATCATCAACCGCCGCTACCGGCGTGCGGACGTTTTCACGCTCGATCAGACGGAATTACTGCTTTCGGTCGGTCGTCGCGAAATCAATTTCGGCCAGGAATTAACCGCCCTCGCCGCCCATCTGGGCAGCAGTTACGCGTGGCTCACCCGGGGCGCCCACGAAACGCTCGGTCGCAATTGCGTGAAGGATATTTCCGCCTGCCCTCCCCTCGAAAATACCGTGGTCGACACCATCGGTGCCGGTGACGCCTTCTGCGCCGTCGCCACCCTCGCCGCCACCAGCCGCGTGCCGCTAAACGTAGCGACCTTCATGGGTCAGCTCGCCGGTGCGCAAGCCGTGAAAATCGTCGGCAACGCCGAGCCGATTCGAAAATCCCGCCTCTTGAAAGGCGGCGTGTCGATGCTCGCGTTCTAATTTTTCCACCACCCACCCACATATGAAAATCCTTCTTACCGGCGGCTGCGGCTACGTTGGCACTCCCCTCACTCTCAGTCTGCTTGATGCCGGTCACACCGTTACGGTGGTCGATCTCCAATGGTTCGGCAATTTTCTACCGTCGCATCCAAATCTGACCGTCATCAAGGAGGATATCCGCAACGCGGATCGCATTCCGATGACAGGCATCGATGTCGTGATGCACCTGGCCAACATCGCGAACGATCCGTGTTCCGATCTCAACTCCAAGTTGAACTGGGAGGTCAATGCCCTCGCCTCGATGTTTCTCGTCGAACGCGCCATCGCCCACAAGGTGAAGCAATTCATTTTCGCCAGCTCCGGCAGCGTCTACGGTGTCAAAGAAGAAGCCGAGGTGACCGAGGACCTCCCGCTCGTTCCAATTTCCGACTACAACAAAACCAAGATGGTGAGCGAGCGCGTGCTCCTCAGCTATGGTGACAAGATCCGCGTCAACATCGTGCGTCCCGCCACGGTGTGCGGTTATTCGCCGCGCATGCGCCTCGATTTGTCCGTGAGCCTTCTGACGATGCAGGCGCTCGTGAAACAAAAGATCACGGTTTTCGGCGGCGACCAGACCCGCCCGAATATTCATCTCAAGGATATGATCCGGGTTTATCATCATTTCCTGAAGCAAGGCATGGATCTGCCCGGCGTCTTCAATGCCGGTTTTGAAAATATCTCGATTCTCGATATCGCCGACCGCGTCAAACGTCACCTGCCCGCCGAAGTCATCGTTACACCATCCAACGATCCGCGCTCGTACCGTCTTTCGTCCAAGAAACTCCTCTCCACTGGCTTCTCTCCCATCCACAACGTCGAGGATGGCATCCGCGATGTCATCTCGGCCTACCGTGACGGTCGTCTCCGCGACGAGGAGCGTTATTACAACATCAAGACGATGAAGAAGCTGACCAACCTGAGCTGAGCGTTCGCCAAATCCAGCTTTCGTGAAAACTTCCGCCGCCATTCTGGTTGAGCAGCGCAAACCCCTCGTTATTGACGAGGTGGAAATTCCCACGCTGGGCTACGGCCAGGTTCTCGTCGAAATAGCGGTAAGTCGCATCTGCGGTTCACAGATCGGTGAAATTGACGGCATAAAGGGTGCCGATCGTTTTCTTCCCCATCTTCTCGGACATGAAGGCTCCGGCACCGTGCGGGAAGTCGGACCCGAAGTCAGACACGTCAAAGTCGACGATCGCGTCGTACTCCATTGGCGTCCGGGCCGCGGGATCGAATCCCGCCCGTCACTCTACACTTGGAAGGGTCAGCCCTGCAATGCCGGCTGCATCACCACGTTCAACCAATTCGCCGTCGTTTCGGAAAATCGTCTGACGACCGTCCCGAAGGAAACAGACTTTGAGGTCGGCGCACTTTTGGCCGACACCCTCACCACCGGTTTCGGCGTGATCAACAATGACGCCCAGGTTCGCATCGGCGAATCCGTGGTGGTGATTGGTTGCGGCGGCATCGGTCTCGGCGCCGTTCTCGGTGCAAAATTGGCCGGAGCGTATCCGATCATCGCGGTCGATCTTCACGACCACAAACTCGCCAAAGCCCGGGAATTTGGCGCGACCCACACGATCAATTCCACCCACGAGGACTTCGCGTCCGCCAGCGAGACCATCCTGCGGGACAAAGCCGACGTCGTGATCGACGGCACCGCTCTTCCCGCCGTCCTGGAAAAAGCCTTCGCCCTCGCCGGCCCCCAAGGCCGGTGCGTGGTATTCGGCGTCATGGCAAGCGATCGAAAAATTTCCCTGAACACGCTTCCTCTCCATTTCGGCAAGGTTCTTACCGGTTCGCACGGTGGGGATAGCCAGCCCGCCCAAGACATCCCGCGTTACCTGCGCATGATAAATGGCGGCGGCTTCGACCCACGCGGCATGGTTTCCCATCGCGTCCGTCTCGACGAAATCAACGACACCATTTCCCGCATGCGTTCCGGCGAAGTCGTCCACGCGATGATTCACTTTCCCTCTTCCAAATCGTGAAGCTGCTCCCCGAACAATTAGCCCCGGCCGAGGTTCCATTCGACGCCCCCATCTCCGACCTCGTAAGCGTCGCGCGCAATTTACGCTATCAAGCCATCCAGATGTCACACCATGCCGGCACGCCTCATCTCGGCTCGGTGCTTTCGTGCATCGATATCGTGGTTGCTGCTTATTGGAAAATACTACGCATCGATCCGGCAAATCCAAAGGCGCCGAATCGTGACCGTTTCATTCTCAGCAAGGGTCATGCCGCCCCCGCCCTCTACGCCACGCTGGCTGCGCGGGGATTTTTTCCGGAGTCGTGGCTTGATTCGTTCGGGAAACATCAAGCGGATCTGGCCGAACAACCCGCCCCAAACTGCGCCCCAGGAGTCGAGCTCGCAACCGGTTCACTCGGTCATGGTTTGCCGGTGGCCAATGGATTCGCGCTCTCCGGCCGCATTCAAAAACTAAATTACCGCACGATCGTCGTGATGAGTGACGGCGAGTGCAACGAAGGCTCCGTCTGGGAGGCCGCCATGTTTGCCGCCGGCAAACAACTCGGCCGGCTCGATGTGGTCATCGACTATAACAAGTGGCAGGCAACTGGTCGGAGCAACGAAGTGCTCGCGCTCGCCTCACTGCGCGATAAGTGGAGCGCTTTTGGTTGGGAGGCGGTCGAAGTGGACGGCCACGATATCGGTGCAATTGCCCGCGAGCTCACCCGTGAGACCCACGACATCGGACGTCCCAAAGCCATCATCGCACACACGGTTAAAGGTAAAGGCGTCCCGTACATGGAGGACGATAACAATTGGCACTATCGCGTGCCTACCGCCAACGAGCTCACCGCCGTGGCGCAACACCTGATCGCACCATGAGGAACGCTTTCGCCCACGAAATTACGCAGCTGGCCCAACAGGACGAACGGATCGTTCTGCTCTCCGGCGATATTGGCAACCGGCTGTTCGACGAATTCAAGGCGAAGTGTCCCGGCCGCTTTCATAACTGCGGCGTGGCGGAGGCGAATATGATCGGCGTCGCCGCCGGCCTCGCCATGAACGGTCTTCGTCCCATCTGCTACACGATCGCGCCGTTCATTACGTATCGCTGCATGGAGCAAATCCGCGTCGACGTGTGTTATCATCACGTCCCGGTGACGATTGTCGGTACCGGCTCGGGTCTGGCCTACGCTTCACTCGGCGGCACGCACCATTCATGCGAAGACATCGGCATGCTTCGCACTCTTCCCGATCTCGTGGTCATGGCTCCGGGCGACGCGCATGAAGTTCGCGGCTGCCTTCGCTCAGTTCTGAAACAGTCGAAACCGGCTTACCTTCGCATCGGAAAAAAAGGCGAAGCAACCGTCCACTCCAGCGTGCCTCCCATCGAAGTCGGCAAGGCGGTCGTCCTCACGCCGCCCGGTCGCGTTACACTGATCAGCACCGGGAACATGCTTCCCACCGTTCAGGCCGCCGCGGCTCTGCTGGCCGCCAAAAACATTTCCTGCGGAGTAACGAGTCTGCCCACCGTCAAGCCGCTCGACATCGCGTTTCTCCAAACCGCTTTCGCCACTTCACAAATTGTCGCCACCGTTGAGGAACATTCCGTCCTCGGCGGGCTCGGCGGTTCCGTCGCCGAATGGCAAAGTGATCAGGCTAACCGCGGTGCACGGTTATTGCGTTTCGGCACGGCCGACGAATTTTATCACGAAACGGGCGAACAGGAACATGCCCACGAACATTTCGGCCTGACGCCGGGGAAAATTGTGGACCGCATCCTCACCACCCTTTCCCGTCCATGATCATCGGGATTGATTTCGACAATACCCTCGTCTCGTACGACAGCCTGTTCCATCGCGTCGCACGGGAACTGGGTTTGATTCCCGCGGATCTACCGGCGACCAAAACCGCCGTGCGCGATCACCTTCGCGCCACGGGCCGGGAAGCCGCGTGGACCGAGATGCAAGGCATGGTGTACGGTGCGCGCATCGTCGAGGCCGAGCCCTATCCCGGCGCGCGCGAGTTTGTGCAGTCCTGCCGGGAACGTGATATTTCCGTACGAATCATCAGTCACAAGACGCGGCACCCTTATCTGGGTGAACCCCACGATCTGCATGCCGCGGCCCGCAGTTGGCTGCATAAATTCGGTTTCATCAACCCCAGCGCCACCGGTCTCAACGATTCCGAAGTCTTTTTTGAAATCACAAAATCCGACAAGCTGAAACGCATCGCCGCATGCGGCTGTACGCATTTCATCGACGACCTGCCGGAGTTGCTGGGTGACGCCGCTTTTCCTAGCGACGTGGCTCGTTACCTTTTCGACCCGCAAAATACACACCCTGGCATCGGGGAACTCAAAAAAATCTTCGACTGGACATCGCTCAAAGCCATCTTGCTGGACACGGAACTCTCAGCGTCAGCCTTGGACCGGGTCGCAACGGCGGCCGGAATAAAACTGGCGGATTCGGCGCTGCAACCCGTCACCGGAGGCGCCAACAACCGCGTTTACCGTTTGGCTAAAGCCGATGGCGAAACCTTGCTGGTGAAACACTATTTCCAACATCCCGGCGATGGCCGCGACCGTTTCGCCTCGGAACGCGCCTTTTATCGCTACGCCACCTCCATCGCTCTCAGAAATGTTCCGATTGATCTCGGTTGGAATGAGACGGACCGGGTGGGCCTTTTCACTTTCATCGACGGCAAAACTCCCACGATCGCCAGCCTTGCCTCATTGAATGCGGCCATCGCGTTTGTGACCGATCTGAACCGGCAACGCCATCTGCCCGAGGCACGCGAATTACCCACCGCTTCCGAAGCCTTTTTTTCGATCGCGGAGCATTTGGATTCCGTTCAACGCCGGGTAAAGCGCATGGAATCGCTTCCTTCAAACGATGCGCTGGATGCAGACGCCATCCGGTTCGTGCAGCACGAATTAGTACCACAGTGGGAAACCGTCCGCGAGGGATTGCACCGGCAGTACAATACAAACGAACGTTCGAAACTATTGACGGCTGCCGAGCGCTGCATCTCGCCCTCCGATTTCGGATTTCACAACAGTCTCGTTCGGGAAAATGGTGAAACGGTCTTTATTGATTTCGAATACGCGGGCTGGGACGACCCCGCGAAACTGCTTGGAGATTTCTTTTGCCAACCCGATGTGCCGGTTTCCCTCCGCCACCTTGACCAATTTGCCGCGTCGATTGCAGCGGCACTCAGGCTTTCCGATCCGTCGACTTTTACGGACCGCTGCCACGCTCTCCTGCCAGTCCATCGAATCAAGTGGAGTTGCATTCTTCTCAACGATTTCACCGCGTTGGGCCGTGAACGTCGCGTGTTCTCGCTCGGCGCAACCGCCGCCGCCGCGCGGCGCGAACGCCAGCTCAACCGCGCCCGCGCGATGCTCGGCAATCTTTTGCAAGCAGCTTGATCCCTCGCCATGGCCTACATTGATTTCATTTCCGTACTCCACAAAAAGACCAAGCGCGACTATCTTGGCCGCGTGAATGAGTACCCCAAAGCCGAAGCGGCCAAGGTCGCGGGACGTTTCGACGGCGACTATTGGGATGGTGATCGCAAGTTCGGCTACGGCGGCATGCGTTACGACGGACGCTGGCGCGCAGTGGCCGAGGCGATGGCGAAGCATTACGGCCTGAAAGCTGGTGATCGCGTGCTCGACGTTGGTTGCGGGAAGGGATTTCTACTCTACGAATTCACGCAGGTTGTGCCCGGTATCGTGGTGACCGGCCTCGATATCTCCACTTACGCGATCGAAAACGCAAAACCTGAAATGAGGTCCTTCCTGCACGTCGGCCACGCCAGACAATTGCCGTTCGCGGACAAATCATTCGATCTCGTGGTGTCTCTCAACACGCTGCACAATCTGTACTGCCAGGATCTCGACTCAGCTTTTCGCGAAATTGAACGAGTCGGCGCGGGGAATAAATTTGTTTGCTCCGAGGCCTACCGCACCGAGGAAGAAAAAGTAAATCTCCTCTACTGGCAGCTGACCTGCCGAATGTTTTGCACTCCTGCGGAATGGGCCTGGTGGTTCAAAACCACCGGCTACACCGGGGACCACAGCTTCATCTATTTCGAATAAACGGTTCCGGCAACGAATCACGATGCAAACCCGCGCAGAAAGTCCCGAAGTATTTTATCCCGGACAGGATCCGGTGATTGTGGACGCCAGCGATGTCGAA
>JAYVMJ010000193.1:0-7762 GCA_043759025.1 Verrucomicrobiota bacterium
GACGCGGATTGAGGGACATTTCGAGCTCTGGCGGCTGGCACTGGTCAACGCGCAGGAGATGGAGCACGTGCGGATCAGCGGCCCCGGAAAGCTTAACGGGAGCGGGCCGGTTTATTGGGCGGCATTTTGGGAGCGCCGGAAGCAAAATCCAAAATGCACCAATCTCGAGGTTGAACGCCCGCGGCTGGTCTTCGTCGATCGTTGTCGGGACGTTAAAATCGAGGGTGTGCGCCTGGAGGATTCGGGGTTTTGGAATATTCACCTTTATCGTTGCCGCGACGTAATCATTGAGGGCGTGCGGATCACGATACCAAGTGCACGCCCGGATCTCCGGGGACCCAGTACCGACGGGATCGACGTGGACAGCTCGCAGGACGTGACGATCCGCCGCTGTTATATTTCCACCGGTGACGACGACATCGCGCTCAAGGGCAGCAAGGGTCCGCATGCCGATCAAGATGCCGACAGCCCGCCGGTTGAGAAGATTCTCGTGGAGGATTGCGAAATTGGCGATGGTAACGGGCTGATTACCTGTGGCAGTGAGGCGACGACGATTCGCAATGTGACGGTGCGGAACTGCGTCATGTCGGGACACGCGACCGTCCTCACCCTTAAGCTTCGCCCGGACACCCCTCAGCACTACGAAAACATCACGATCGACGGCATCAAGCTGGCCGGGAACGGCCGAATCCTGAATGTGGCGCCATGGACGCAGTTCTTCGATCTGAAAGGTCGGCCACCACCATCGCGCACCGTGGAAAAGATTACGATTCGCAATGTCACTGGCAGTTACCGGGCGTTTGGCCGGTTGCAGGGAAATCCGGGTGATACCTTGCGCAATATTCTCCTGGAAAATTTTCACGTGGAATTGAAAGAACCCGAACTCCAGCGAGGCGTCGTGGAAAACCTGATGTTGCGTCACTTCGTAGTGAACGGGCAGGAAGTCGACGGGGCGGCGGGACCGCATTGAGGACACGTCGCACGATAGGCTGACCTATCAGGCGCAAGCGGGATAATTCGTGGGTTGAGAGTTTGCCTCGCAACCTACTGCGACGGGCACACTCCCTGCGCTGGTCTATTGCGATTGGTTCGGCGTGAAAAACGTCGCCACGTTGAATGACCGACGCGTTATTTCTCCGGGAACCAGTAGCGCGGTGGGCACTCTATCCCCTCAGCCACGTGCCTCATTACCTTCCAATTTAACCCATGAAACCATTTCATTGCGATGCCTGTGGCGGATTGGTGTTTTTTGAGAACAACGCCTGCGGCAAATGCGGCCACACGCTTGGCTTTTTGCCGGAACTGTTGGATCTGAGCGCGCTTGAGCCGGCGGAGGCCGCGAATTACAAGCCGCTGGCGCCCGCTGCGCAGGACAAACCGCACCGGCGATGCGCCAACGGCCGCCAACACGACCTCTGCAACTGGCTCGTGCCGGCGGACGATCCGGTGCACTTTTGTGTGGCCTGCCGGTTGAATGAGGTGGTGCCGGACCTTTCTGTCGTCGGAAATCGCGAACGTTGGTCCCTGATCGAACGCGCCAAACGCCGGTTGATTTATACGCTGCTCCGGTTGCGTCTGCCGCTGGACGCCGTGGCGACGGAAGGGCGACCGGCGCTTCGGTTTCGATTTCTCGGAGAAACGAAGCCGGGCACTCCGGTGCTGACGGGTCACGAGTCGGGCGTTATCACGCTTAACATTGCCGAGGCGGACGACGATGTGCGGGAGGCACGGCGCGTCAGTTTACATGAACCGTTGCGCACTCTCTTGGGACATTTTCGCCACGAGATTGCCCACTATTACTGGGATCGCCTGATCGCGAACTCGAAGTGGCTGGAACGTTTCCGGGCGCTTTTCGGGGATGAGCGCGAAGATTATGCGGCCGCGTTGAAGCGCCATTACAATCAAGGTCCGGTGCAGGACTGGGTTGAGCGGAGTGTAACGGCCTACGCCTGTGCACACCCTTGGGAGGATTGGGCGGAAACGTGGGCGCATTACCTGCATATCGTCGATACGATCGAAACGGCGGCGGGTTTCGGCCTGACCTTGAAGCCGCGCCATCCGGCAGCCGATTCAATGACCGCAGATCCAAAAAAGGCGGCAAACGAACAAGCGGGATTCGACCTGATTTTGGATACATGGTTTCCTCTGACGTACGCATTAAATTCGTTGAATCGCGGGATGGGCTTGTTGGATCTATATCCCTTTGTGCTTTCGGCCGCGGCCATTGAGAAACTGCGGTTCATCCATGAGGTGATCGAGGGTTCGCGGCTGCCGGCGGGGAATTGAGTTTTCGCGATACCCGAAAGGAGTTCGTTTACAGCGGAAGTGCTTAAGAAATTTGCGCCATTCCGCTTTTCTATTTCGACAACCGTAGATCGGCCTGCTGCATTGACGCCCGATTCTGAGCCGGCCTTCGTCTGTCGGTTATCTCCCCAAACCCCTTATTGTTCTTATGAATCCGAACCGTTTATTTCGAGCCAGTCAGATCGCGCTGATCGTCACCGCGATGAGTTTTGCCCTTCGAACCACAACAACCGCCGACTGGGTGACTCACTTTCATGAATCTAATGAGCGGATTGGCTGGGCCAATGGTGCCGCGCTTTGGGGGTTCACCGCCGCAATGATTCTGGGTGGACCGCTGGTCGATGCCATCGGATTGGGGCGCGTGATGGCGGTGGCGCTCTTTGGACATATTGTGGGTATTGTGCTCACGATTTTCGCTTGGAACTATACGTCCCTCTTTGCGGGTAGCTTGGTTTTCGGCATTGCCAACGGCGCGGTTGAGGCGGCGTGCAATCCACTGATTGCAACGCTTTATCCGAATGACCGGATTACGAAACTGAATCACTTCCACGCGTGGTTCCCCGGCGGCATCGTGATCGGTACACTGGTGAATCTCGCCTTGGCCAAAGCTGGATTTGGGTGGCAGGTACAATTCGCCACCATGCTTTTGCCGACTGCGATCTACGCGTTCATGTTCCTCGGCCAGAAATTTCCGCAGACCGAGCGCGTCGAACAGGGCGTGTCCACGAAGGCGATGTTCACCGCCTGTTTGAGTCCGCTGTTCATCGTGATGGTGATTTGCATGCTCTTTACTGCGGCGACGGAATTTGGGCCGCAAAGTTGGATTCCGGCCATTACGGACAACGCCGGTGTGTCGGGAACCTTGGTGCTGACCCTCATCACCGCCCTGATGTGGGCCGGTCGCCAAACGGCGGGAGTGTTTGTCCACCGCGTCTCATCGCTCGGCATGTTGTTATTCAGCGCGATTTTGGCGACGGTCGGTCTTTACGTGATGAGCCATTCCTCAGGCGCGATGTTGTACGTGTCGGCGGCGATCTTCGCCTTGGGTGTCTGCTTTTTCTGGCCAACGATGTTGGGTACCGTCAGCGAACGCTTTCCGAACAGTGGGGCGCTCGGATTGGCCATCATGGGTGGCGCGGGCATGTTGAGCGCGAGTTTTGTGGTGCCGTACGTGGGTCGCTTCTATGACAACGGCATCACGGCGCGACTTACACCGGGTGAAGCGGTTGATTCCTTTGCCTTGGCCGCGAAGGGAACGGAAGCGGCGGTGAAATGGTCTTCGATCCAAGCAAGCGCCGGCTTGGAAGCGCTCGGCAAAGTTGCGGTGCTTCCCGCCGCACTCGCCGTCGTCTTCCTGATTCTCCTGCTCACTTGGAAAAAGAAACCAGCGATCGCGGCGGGCCACTGAGCATCCGATTTGTTTTTCGGAAAGAATTTCAGCCGGGGTCGATAACCCCGGCTTTTTATTTCCAGTGGGTTCAATACCCCGAAGCTTGCTTCGGCTTGGTTGGAAAGTGGCACGGGCCTCTGGCCCGTGGGGCCGGTCGAACACGGGCGGGACGCCCGTGCCACGGAGGAGAGGACAACCGATCGGCCGCGTGGTTGGCTTGGTTTCAATGCCTCGGACTTGCCCCGGGGCATCTTTACCTTTCGGGCTCCAGATCGGAGACTGGAGCGCGGGCGACCTCGACCGCGGGAGCACGGCAGCGGGGTCGCTGCCGCTCCAATTCGGACCGAACACGTCCAGCCAGCCGCAAGAATCCTCAACTCCGCCCGGATCGTTTCTGCATCAACTCTTCGCGGGCTTTGGCGAGTTGCGCACGCTCTTTCGCGGTGAGGCTGGCCAGTCCGGATTGCGCGATCTTGTCGAGCAAGGCGTCCATTTCGGAGGCGGAGTCTTCCTTGGTCGCGTTGATTTCGATTGTTTTCTGGGCCTTGAGATCGGGCAGCACCCGGAGCTTTGGCCTGGGTCGGGGAAGGCGAAATGAAGGCAGGGTGATGCGCCCTTGCTGGTAGCAAACAAACCCGTAGGCGTAGGCCGTCGTGACCCAAAGCGAAAACAAGCCGAACCAGTCGTGATACGCCAAGGCAACCAAGGTGTAGACGGCGACAAGAACGATCGCGACCCACTTGGTGAGCACATTAAACATCATCATCACGTTCGGATAAAGTGTCGCGAATGCGATAAAGGTCGCGAACGCGCCAATTTCACCGGCGAGATGCATCGGCCAGCGGAGGCCTATGAGAGTAAAAAGAACGGGCATTAACAAATACAGCCCGACGTAGAAGCGCAGGAAGATCCGCCGGCCAAAAAACTTTTCCAGTTCCCGGCCAAACCACACGATCATCACCATATCGATGACGAAATTGAGGCTCGGAGGGTTGACCAATCCGTAGGTAAGCACGCGCCAGACTTGTCCGCTGAGGACCTCGGTACTGTCGAAGGTCAGCCAATTCAGCAGATGGCCCGCATTGGCGAACATCAGCAAGCCGCAGACGATCATTGAGGCCACAAATACCCCGACGATGAAATGGGCCGCGTAGACCGCGTAGTCTCGAACCCACATCAAGGGTTGGTGGTCATCGTCTGAGTTTTCGTATCCGTTCATGATGGCTTGGGAAAGTGAGAATGGCTGGATTTCCGTCGCTCGCAAGCAGTGAGACGCGTAATTGCCGGAGTCGGGAAAAGCCGGAAATCGCGCCGGGGCACTTTGTAGAAATTGCGACAGCGTGCGCTGTGAACAGTTCGATTCCGGATCCATTGATTTTGGGTGGCTTGGCTGAAGCCGCGGCCCTTATCTTAGCCTTACTATGAGCCAGCCGATCAAAGTTACAGTCTGGAGTGAGTTTCGCCATGAGAAGCAGAACCCGAAGGTGGCGGCGATTTATCCAGACGGAATGCACGAAGCCATCGCCGGCTTTTTGCGTAAGTCGCCGGACTTTGAGGTCCGTACCGCTACGCTTGACGAGCCAGAGCACGGGCTGACCGAAGCTGTTTTGGCTGCCACCGACGTGCTGATCTGGTGGGGCCACATGGCTCATCAGGAAGTTCAGGATGCGATCGTCACGAGAGTGCAGCGGCGGGTGTTGGAGGGAATGGGACTGGTCGTTTTGCACTCGGGACATCATTCCAAGATTTTTCGGGCGCTGATGGGCACTCATTGTTCATTGAAATGGCGCGAGGCGACCGACAAGGAGCGCCTCTGGAATATCTGTCCCTCGCATCCGATCACGGCCGGGTTGGGCGAATATTTCGAGATTCCCGCGGAAGAAATGTATGGTGAACCGTTTGGCATTCCGACACCGGATGAACTGATTTTCATTTCGTGGTTTACCGGCGGCGAAGTTTTCCGGAGCGGTGCGACGTGGCGACGCGGTCACGGGCGGATTTTCTATTTTCGCCCGGGCCATGAAACGTATCCCACGTATCATCTGGCACCGGTCCAATTGGTTATTACCAACGGGGTTCGTTGGGCGCGGTCTACCGTCGCCATTCCTGATGCGTGCCCGAAATCCCCTGCGCTTGAGCCGCTGCCGCCGGGGTGATCTGTCTTCTGAAGCGTGGGCGACCTCGCCACGGGAGCACGGCAGCGGGGTCGCTGCCGCGCCAAGTGACGCCGAAGCGCGGAAATGCCGTGTCCAAAAAATTCCGGCGGTAGGGGCGATTGCCCCCAATCGCCCGCTCGGGAGGTCCGTTGAGGGCAACGGACCCTACCTGACCGGGCGAGCCACTCCCGTCCGCATAAACCGATTCCTGGAGCGTGGGCGACCACGCCCACGGGGAATACGGCAGCGGGGTCGCTGCCGCTCCAAGCGACGCTGAAGCGCGTCGATTTGGAAAGGCGATTGGTTGAATGTGAGTCGGCGGACGCCTCAGCGCCCCGGCCTCACTTCACCAAACCGGCGGAGAAATCGTGGACGTGCATCGCCTCCAGCTTGGCGCGATTGGCGAAGAGAGCTGTCAACTGCTTCGCCTTTTCGTCGCCATAGTGCGCGGCGAAGGCGGCCTCGGCCTTTTTTTGCAACTGGGGAATACCTTCCTTACGGCGCCGGCGGTGCCCCAGCGGATACTCGACGACCACTTTTTCAGTTTTCGTGCCGTCCTTATAAAAGACCTGGATCGCGTTCGAGACGGAGCGTTTTTCGGGATCGAGGTAGTCCTTGGAATATTGCTTGTCCTCGGTGATGACCATTTTCGCCCGAAGCGCATCGACGCGGGGATCGGCGGCGAATTTGTCCTCGTAATGTTCGGTCGCGAGCGTGCCGTAGATCAACGCGATCGCCACCATGTACTGCAAACACTGGTCCCGCTCTGCGGCCCCTTGAAGTGGTCCGCTCTTGTCGATGAGTCGGATCGCGGATTCGTGGGTTGAGAGCTCGACGCGGTCGATTTTATCGAGACGTTGCTTCACGAGCGGATTAAGGAGGGCGGCGCATTCGATCGCAGTTTGGGCGTGAAATTCGGCGGGGTGGGAGATTTTAAACAAGGTGTTTTCCATCACGTAATTCCCCAGCGGACGGATCAGGCGCACCAAATTGCCCTTGAAGCAAACGTCGTTGAATCCCCACGTTTTGGCGGTAAGCGCGGAAGGATAACCCATCTCGCCCGTCATCGCGATGAGCGCGAGACGCACGGCCCGGCTGGTGGCGTCACCGGCCGCCCACGACTTGCGCGAACCGGTGTTGGGCGCCTGCCGATAAGTGCGGAGGGCGGACCCATCGAGCCACGCGTTCGAGACAGCGTTGATCACTTGGTCGCGCGAACCTCCGAGCATCGCGGTGGTAACCGCAGTCGAGGCCACGCGAACGAGCAGGACGTGATCGAGGCCGACGCGGTTAAACGCATTATCGAGCGCGAGAACGCCTTGAATTTCGTGCGCCTTGATCATCGCGATCAGTACCTCTCGCATGGTCAGCGGCGCACGCTGGATCGGTGGCCGCGAGCCAAAAGCCGTTAAACGCTGGCCGGCGGCTTGGTTGCGGGAAAGCCAGTCGGCGGTGGCGAGAATCGCCCCCAGATTATCCGACGGATGGCTCAATTCCGCCGCGAGCCAAGTGTCGTTAAAGTCCAGCCAGCGAACGATCGTGCCGATATTGAATGCGCCTTGCACTGGATCGAGTTCGAAGCGGGTTCCCGGCACACGCGCGCCGTTGGCGAGGGTCGTTCCGGGAACCACTGGACCGAGCAGCTTCGTGCACTCGGGATACGACAGCGCCATGATTCCACAGGCGATCGTGTCGGCCAGACACCACCTCGCCGTGTCGAGTGCCTCATCGCTCGGCGAGCGGGGATTTAAAACGTAGTCGGCTATTTCGACGAACAGTTTGTCAGGCGAGGGACGGGTGCTGCTGGTAGAGGAGGACATGGAGGAGAAATCCGCGCGAAAGTTAAACAAGATCGGGAGCCGGACGCAACTACGAGCCTTATGGCACGGCTGGTCGCTGACTGTCGAGAACA
>JAYVMJ010000194.1:0-6141 GCA_043759025.1 Verrucomicrobiota bacterium
CGTTTCTCGACAAAGTGCCGGTGCGCTTTTCCATCGTCGATCCCAGCGTCGGTTATCATGTGCCGTTGCTGGTCACGCCGTGGGCTTATCAAACTTATCGCGGCAGCTGATTGATTATGGACGAGCTAAGTAACCGATTGGTCCGCATGCTTGACGAACTGGGCCGGGTGACCGACGAACCGGGCCGGCTGACGCGGACGTTTCTTTCCCCGGCGATGGAGCGGGCAAATAGTCTCGTTGGCGGATGGATGAGCGAAGCGGGGCTGAGCGTACGTGAGGACGAAACCGGCAATCTGATCGGCCGGCTGGAGTGTCCGGTTAAAGGCGCAAAAACGCTGCTGATGGGTTCACATCTCGACACGGTGCGCAACGCCGGGCGTTTCGACGGCGCTCTTGGCGTGGTGCTTCCGATCGTCGCCTTGATGAAGCTGAAGGAACGTGGGATCACGCTGCCATTTCACGTCGAGGTATTGGGTTTTTCCGAGGAGGAAGCGGTTCGATTTACCGGCGCCTATATCGGAAGCAAGGCCTACACCGGTCAGTTGCGCGTGGCGGATTTGCGGCTGCGCGACGGGCGAAATCAAACGTTGCTCGAGGTGATTGAAGCCCACGCTGAAAAGCGTTTTGCGCCGCCGAAATCGGTTCACCGTGCCGGTGATTTGCTGGGTTATGTCGAGGTTCACATCGAGCAAGGTCCGGTGCTGGAATCAAAGAAGCTCGCCGTCGGGGTGGTTGCAACGATTGCGAGCCAGGCTCGCGGGCGGCTGACCTTTCGCGGCAAGGCCGGCCACGCCGGCACGACGCCGATGAATTTGCGCCGCGATGCCCTCGCGGGTGCGGCGGAATTTATCGTGTTTGCCGAAGCCTTCGCGGAAGTGCGACCGCCGCTCGTAGCGACGGTGGGCACGATCACTATTCCGGCAGGCGCAGCCAACGTGATTCCCGGGGAAACGGTTTTGTCGCTCGACGTTCGGCATGCGAATGACGCGACGTGTGATGCGGCCGTCGCCGAACTCGTGCGGCAGGCCCAGCGCACTGCGCGCCGACGCCAGCTGGTCTGTGAATGGCAGCCGACCATGCGTCACCCGGCCACGCCATGTTCGCCGGAGTTGACGAAACAACTTGCGCGCAGCGTTCGCGCGGTGCAGGGGAAAGGTCTTTCGCTCATCAGTGGGGCCGGCCACGACGGCGTGGTGATGGCGGCGCTCACGCCGATCACGATGTTGTTTGTCCGCTGCCGGGACGGGCTCAGCCACCATCCCGACGAATATGCTGCGCTGAAGGATCTCGATGTTGCGTTGCGCGTAATCGTGGATTTTTTGGAAAGACTGGGCGAAACGAAAACTTGATTTGAACCATGCACAGCACGCTCGATCTGATCATTCGCAACGGTTCGGTCGTGACGCCCGAATCGGTTCGCGTATCGGATATCGGCGTCTTCGGGGGACATATCGTTTCGGTCTCCCCGACGATCACGGGAGCGGCGGTGGAGGAAATTGACGCGACCGGCTTGCACGTGTTTCCGGGAATTCTGGATGCCCACGTGCATTTCAACGAACCTGGCCGCACGGATTGGGAAGGCATTTCAACCGGCTCATCGGCATTGGCCGCCGGCGGTGGCGCGTGGTTTTGCGACATGCCGCTCAATTCCACGCCGCCAGTCACGGATGCGCTGCGATTCGCCGAAAAACGCCGGCTGGCCGAGCAGAAATCGGTGGTCGATTTTTCACTCTGGGGCGGTTTGGTGCCGGGCAATCTCGACCGACTCGAGGAATTGAGCGACGTCGGCGTGATCGGCCTCAAGGCCTTTATGTGCGGCAGCGGCATCGACGACTTTCAAGGTGTGACCGATGTCGCGACTCTTCGCGAAGGCATGAACCGGGCGGCTGCGCTTGGGCTGCTGGTTGCGGTGCACGCGGAAGACGAGGTCATGGCGCAGCAATTAACCGCAGACGCCCGGGCCCGCGGCGGGACGGACCCGCGCTCCTGGCTGGCGACGCGACCAGTTGAAGTGGAGCTGGCCGCGATCCGTATCGCGACGGAACTCGCCGGGGAAACGGGATGCGAGCTGCACATTGTGCACGTCAGCAGTCCGGAAGGCGTCGAGCTCGTCTCCGCCGCCAAGCGCAGGGGAGTCAAGGTCACGGCGGAAACTTGTCCCCACTATTTGCTGCTCAATGAAGAGGACGTCGTTCGCCAAGGCGCCGTGGCAAAATGCACCCCACCGTTGCGGTCGGAAAATCAACGGCGCGAAATGTGGGGCGCGCTCGAGCGACGGTGCATTGATACGATTGGGTCCGACCATTCGCCGGCTCCGCCTGCAATGAAAACGTCGCCCGATTTTTTTGCGATTTGGGGTGGTGTTTCGGGGTGTCAGCATGCGTTTCCCTTGTTGATTTCGGAAGCAGTGAGCGGCGCGTTTCCCGGGGCGCACGCATTGCCGGCCCTGGCGGCGTTACTGGCTGACAATGTGGCGCGGCGTTTTCGCCTACCGAAAAAAGGACGGCTCGCGGAAGGCTTCGATGCGGATTTCTCCCTGTTGGATTTGAATTCGCCTCACGAGTTGTCGAACGCCGCGTTGCTCTATCATCATCAGCAAGGGCCGTATCACGGCCGCCCCTCGCGGGTGAGGGTCAACCGCACAGTGGTGCGAGGTCGCACGGTGTACAGTGAAGGACTGATTGCATCCGGCAGCCCGGCCGGTAGGTTCCTGCAACCCTCAACCTGACTTCCATGACCGAACTTTTTGGATCCACCCGCGCCCACGTCGGCGCCCGTCACGCGCTCATCACCCCGGCGAATCACGTCAACAGTTCCGTGCCGGGCATCACCGGGGCAACCGCGATCGTGTTGATTAATGGCGCGATGGGAGCGGGCTTTGTGCAGACGCTCGTGACGTTGCAAAAAGGCGGCGCGATCACGCTGGAGGTCAACGACACGCAGGCATTCGGTTATTTTGTGAGCGGCAGCGCCACGGTGACGATTGGGAGCGACAAACTGAAGGCGGCCGCAGGACATTATTTTTACGCGCCTGCCGGCCAGGCTTGGTCGCTCTCGGCGCCGAAATTGGGAACGCAAGTGATGCTGTTTCAGAAAAAGTACGTCTCACTCGACGGTGTCAGCGCACCGAAAGCGATTTTGGGCGACCCGGCAAAAGTGAAAGGCGTTCCCTTTCTCGGAGATCCCGCGGCGAATCTTCAGGTGTTGCTGCCGGACGAGCCTGCTTTTGACATGGCGGTGAATGTTTTTGCGTATCAACCGGGCGGTCATCTGCCGTTCGTGGAAGTGCACGTGATGGAGCACGGGCTGGTGATGCTCGACGGGCAGGGCGTTTACCGACTGGAAGACTCGTGGTATCCGGTGCAGACGGGTGACGTGATCTGGATGGCGCCTTATTGCGCGCAGTGGTTTGTGGCGATGGGCAAAAAGCCGGCGAGCTATCTGTATTACAAGGATGTCAACCGCGCCGCGCTCTGACGCCATTGACTGGAAAATACGGGTCGGTCGGACCGCATTCGGGCGGTCGATCATCACGGCGTGTTTTCTCGCCGGCGATTTTGTCAAGCAGAGACTCGGGTTAATCCTGCCAGGGGGTGTGCTCGGACTCTTTCTGTTGCTGGCGCTGCTCGGGTCAAAGATTGTCCGTTTTGAGTGGGTTGACCAAGCCAGCCGGCTTTTGATTTTTGTCCTGCCGACGTGCTTCGTGACGCTTTATGTCATGGCCGGCGCCGAGCGGGAGTTATGGCGCGAGTGGGGTCTGGTCATTGCGGGTACGCTGACGGTGACGGTGGTTCTGCTCTGGATTTTCACGGGCTGGCTGGCGCAACGCCTGCTTGAGGTTCGATCGGAAAAATCGCGCCCATGAATTTATTGCTTTGGAGTTCTGTCACCATCGTTGTGTACATCGCGGCGCGTTGGTTTTTTTTGCGCACGAAATTTCCCCTATTTCACCCGGTGTTGTTGTCGACGATTCTGCTGATTGCGTTGGTGGAAGTTACCGGCCGGCATTACGAAAATTACGGACGGGGCACGCAATGGATCGGCTGGATTTTGGGTCCGGGCGTGGTGGCGATGGCGGCGCCGGTCTATGGATTGCGCAGGTTGATTTTTTCCCGGGCGTCCGTTCTTTTGGCCGTGGTACTTTCCGCGCTGGCCTTTAGCGTGGCGTCGACCTCCGGGTTGCTGGCGCTATTTGGCGCGAGCCGGGCGATCATGCAATCGCTGAGCCTCAAGGCGGTAACCGCCGCGGTGGCGATGGCGATTGCGCGCGATGTTCATGCCTTGCCTGTCGTGGCCGGAATCGGCGCGATGTTTTCGGCCGTGATGGGCGCGGCCATCGGACCGTGGGTTTTGCAACGCGTGGGTGTGCGCGATCCCCGGGCGGTGGGCCTCGCGCTCGGCTGTGGCTCGCATGCGGTGGGAACGGCCCGGGCGTTTGAGCTGGGCGAGGAACAGGGCACGTTTGCGTCGGTGGGATTGTCGCTCACCGCACTCGCCGCGGCTTTAATTTGCCCCGTGCTGTTTCTGATGTTTGCTTAAAGCACGATGAGCTCACCCATGACTGACGCGACAGTGGCGCAGACCGCCTTCGACGTTGTGATCAACGGGTCAAAGGTGCGCATTTCCGGTATATCGCCGACGACCACGCTGCTCGAGTGGTTGCGCGCGAACGGTCGCACGGGCAGCAAGCAGGGTTGCGCCGAGGGAGATTGTGGTGCCTGCACGGTTGCGCTGGTGGATCGAGACGCCGCCGGCAAAACCACTTACCGCGCGATCAATAGTTGCATCGCCTTCGTGCCGATGTTTGCCGGTCGGGAGATGGTCACGGTGGAGGGTCTGGCTGATCGGAAAAAACTTCACCCGGTGCAAAGTGCGATGGTCGAGCACTACGGTTCGCAATGCGGCTACTGCACGCCCGGTTTTGTCGTTTCGATGTTCGAGGCCTACTATCGCGACGGTTGCCGCGAACCCTGGCAAATCAGCGACCAGCTGTGCGGCAATCTGTGCCGCTGCACCGGTTATCGTCCGATCCGTGACGCTGCCACTCTCGTGTTGAAGGCGCGGGACGAAAAGGACCCGCCTTCGCGAACGGCAGAGGACCCCTTCGCCCGGCGATTGATCGAGCCGGTTGCACCCGCGGAAGCCTTCGCCTACGCGGCGGGCAATGAGCGATTTTTCCGTCCCACGTCGTTCGACGAATTGCTCGCGTTGAAACAAGCTCACCCGGCGGCCCGGTTGGTGGCGGGAGCGACCGAGATCGGCGTGGAGCTGAATAAGAAATTCAAGGCTTTCCCGCTGCTGATTTCGGTGGAGGCCGTGCCGGAACTGACGCGAATCACTGCGACCGCAGACACGTGGAAAATTGGCGCGGCGGCGACTCTGACTTGCGTCGAGGAAGCGCTGGGCGACGAGTTTTTTTCGGTGTCGAAAATGTTGCGTGTTTTCGCCGCCCGTCAGATTCGAAATCGCGCGACGCTGGGTGGAAATCTGGTGACCGCATCGCCGATTGGCGACAGTGCGCCGGTGCTGCTCACGTTGGACGCGAGCGTTGTATTGGTTTCGGCGGCAGGCGAGAGAACGGTATTGCTTGCCGATTTTTTTACCGGCTACCGGCAAACGGTCCTGCGAACGGACGAAGTGATGCGGGAGGTTTTGTTGCCGCGACCAGCGGCGCAACGGTCGGGAATTGTCCGGCGGACGGATTTCCTCAAGGTCTCCAAGCGGCGCGAGCTCGACATCAGTATTGTGGCCGGCGCGTTCTGCGTGGAGATGGACGCGGACGGAGTCGTGGGTCACGCCCGATTGGCTTATGGCGGCGTCGCCGTGATGCCGACCCGGGCGCGCAAAGCGGAAGCGGCATTGGTGGGAAAGAAACTGAATGAAGTGGCGGGAGCTGTGAGCGTGATTCTGCGCGACGAATTTAAACCGATTGATGACGCCCGCAGCGGCGCGGAATACCGGCGGAACCTCGTGGTTAGTTTGTGGGAGAAGTTTGTCGCGGATGAAAAAAGCCAGGCGCAGGACGCGCCGCTTGATTTTACCCCTGATCACAAATGGCCGAATGAAGATCCTCGGGGCAAGCCCCGAGGCATTGAAACCAAGCCAACCATGCCGCTGATCAGTTATGCTCTCCTCCGTGGC
>JAYVMJ010000195.1:0-4361 GCA_043759025.1 Verrucomicrobiota bacterium
GACATCCACTTTTTGCCGGAGAATCCAATTCAGCCGTCGAAGTCCTCCCGCCGTGGTTTCCCCACTCAAGCCCGCGTTCACCACGTGGGCTGGGATGCCAGCGAGATCGACCTTCTTTTGAATCAGAGCGGGGAAAGCCTCGTCGGGATCAAGACCGTAACCGGCCGTGAGACTGTCGCCGAAAAAGATGACCGTTTTGCTTTCGGCGGCCACCAGCCTTACTCCCGCGAAGACGCAAACGAGCAAGAGAAGGATCCGCCCTGTTTGGCTTTTGCGCTTTGCGGGAAGTTCAATCTTGTTCAGGTCCATCGTGTCTCCAGCAACCAGTGTTCAAAACATCCTGAAAGTCGAGCGCCTCGCCAAGACCTACGCGACCGCGGCCGGACCGCTGACCGTGTTGCACGACGTGTCGTTTGCGATCGAGGCCGGGGCCACCTGCGCGATTGTCGGCCCATCCGGCAGCGGCAAGACGACCCTGCTGGGCCTGTGCGCGGGACTGGACCAACCTTCACAAGGCAGCGTGGCGATTGAGGGCCGCGAAATAGGCGGACTTTCCGAGGATCAGCGCGCTCTCGTGCGCAACGAGTGCGTCGGTTTTGTTTTTCAGAATTTTCAGCTAATCCCAACGCTTACGGCGCTGGAAAATGTGATGGTGCCGCTGGAATTGCGTGGTGGGAAAGTTGAGCCAGCCGACGCGATCGAGCTTTTGCAGCGAGTGGGACTCGGCGGCCGGCTCGACCATTATCCGACGCAATTATCGGGTGGCGAGCAACAGCGGGTGGCATTGGCCCGGGCGTTTATCAATCGGCCGCGGATTTTGTTTTGCGATGAACCAACCGGCAATCTCGACGGCGAAACCGCGCAAGCGATGGTGGATCTGATTTTCGGCCTGAATCGCGAACGCGGCACGACGCTCATCCTGGTGACGCACGACCTCGACCTCGCCCGTCGCACGCAGCGCATCATTCGCTTGAAGAGTGGGGCGGTTGCCTCCGACGAAACGGTCTGATTTTGTCATCAACCTCACCTGCAATGAAACAATGGGCCCACGGAACACACGGAATACACGGAATGAATACGCTGATTAATGAAAAAGAAACTTACCGCATCCTCGGGGCCTGCTTTGAAGTATATAAAGAAAAAGGCTTCGGCTTTTTGGAGGCGGTCCATCAGGAATGTTTGGGGCTGGAGTTTGGTCTCTGCCATGAATTTGGGCACTATCCCAAAGTAGAGCATGAACGCTATGTTCTCTGATTATTCCGTGTATTCAGTGTGTTCCGTGGGCAACTCCGGTCGATGCTCACCTGCAATCAAACAATGGGCCCACGGAACACACGGAACACACGGAATGAATACGCTGATTAATGAAAAGGAAACCTACCGCATCCTCGGGGCCTGCTTTAAAGTATATAAAGAAAAAGGCTTCGGCTTTTTGGAGTCGGTCCATCAGGAATGTTTGGGGCTGGAGTTTGGTCTCTGCCATGAATTTCGGGCACTATCCCAAAGTAGAGCATGAGCGTTATGTTCTTTGATTTTTCCGTGTATTCAGTGTGTTCCGTGGGCAACTCCGAGCGATGAACTTCATTTTCAAAATGGCCTGGCGCGATACGCGCGCTTCGCGGCGGCGGTTGTTGTTGTTCTCGCTGGCGATCGTGCTGGGCGTCGCGTCGCTGGTCGCGGTGGGCTCGCTGCGCGAAAATCTGACGCAGGCGATTGAAGAGCAGACCAAGACGCTGCTCGGGGCCGATCTCGTGGTCACTTCACGCGCCAAGCTCGATGAGACGGCGAATAAATTTGTGGACGGATTGGGCGGCGAACAATCGCACGAAATCTCCTTCAATTCCATGATGGTGGTCCCGGGCACCGGACGCACCCGACTGGTGCAAGTGCGGGCGTTGGCGGGTGGGTTTCCATTCTACGGGGATTTTGTGACTGAACCTGTGGGCGCGCGCGCGGCAATCGCGGAGGGCAGAAGTGCGGTGCTTGAGGAAGGTGTGATGGTGCAGTTTGGATTGAAACCCGGGGACAAAGTAAAACTGGGCGGCACGGAATTTACGCTCGCGGCTGGACTCAAGGAAGTGCCGGGTGAAACGGCGGCGGTCGCGACATTTGCGCCGCGGATTTTTATTCCACTCGAAGCGGCGGCGTCCACGGGTTTGTTGAAAGCCGGAAGTTTGGCGCGCTATCGCGTCTACTTTAAATTTGCCGCCAGCGTCGATGTGGAGAAATTGGTGGCGGACATGCGAAGCCGCTTTCGCGAAATGCGTTTGGGATTCGACACGGTGGAAGAGCGTAAACGCGACTTGGGACAGTCGATCCGCAATGTGAATTCGTTTCTCAGTCTGGTGGGATTTGCGTCGCTTTTTCTCGGTGCGATCGGCGTCGCCAGTGCAATCCAGGCCCATATTCGTTTGAAGATACCGACGGTCGCGATGTTGCGCTGCCTCGGTGCGTCGGCGCGCACCAGCTTTTCCATTTATCTCGTCCAGGGAATCGGCCTCGGGGTGATTGGCGCGAGTGCAGGGGCCTTGCTGGGCATGGCGGTGCAGTTGGCGCTCCCCGGCCTGTTGAAGGATTTTCTGCCGTTCGCCTTTGAGTTTTCCGTCTCGTGGGCGGCGCTCGGACGGGGATTGGGCGCGGGAGTGGTGATCACGGTGCTTTTTTCGCTTTTGCCGTTGCTGGAAATCCGGCGCGTTTCCCCGCTGTTGACGCTGCGCTCTGCGTTCAACGGCGATGCCGGCAGCAAGCGCGACTGGATGCAGTACGTTCTTTTTGGCGTGATTGCGGGGGTGATTTTTGCTTTTGCGATTTGGCAAACGGGGCGGGTTCGTTGGGGCGTGGGTTTCGGCGTGGCGTTGCTGGCGGTCTTTGGCGCGCTCGCGGCGGTGGCGAAAATCATCGCGGCGGTGGCGAGGAAATTCTCTTTGCGCTCACTGCCATTCGCGTGGCGGCAGGGGATCGCGAACCTTTACCGCCCAAACAATCGGACGCTTCTGCTGCTGGTGTCGCTCGGCATGGGCACCTTCCTGATGATGACCCTTTATCTGTCGCGCGACACGTTGCTGGGGCAGTTGCGGGTCGTGGGCGGAAGCGATCGGCCCAATTTGATGCTGTTCGATATTCAGGATGATCAAGTCGCGCCGCTGACGAAACTCCTGGCGGACAACGGCGCACCCGTCCGGCAGCAGGCGGCGATCGTCACGATGCGCATCGCCTCCATCAAAGGCCGGGAGGTGGCGGAACTTTTGAAGAGCGGCAACTCGCCCCTGCCCGCGTGGACGTTGCGCCGCGAATACCGCTCCACCTATCGTGGCGAGCTCAGTGATACCGAAAAAGTCACGGCGGGAAAATTCGAAGGTCATGCGAAAGTGGGCGCAGCGTGGATTCCCATCTCTTTGGAGGAAGGACTGGCCCGCGATCTTCACGTCAAATTGGGTGATGAAATTGTGTTCGACGTGCAAGGCGTGCCGGTCAAAACGCGGGTGGGGAGTTTGCGCCAAGTTGACTGGCGGCGCATGCAGGCGAATTTCTTCGTCGTTTTTCCCGAAGGCGTGCTGGAAGACGCGCCCAAGTTTCACGTGATGGCGTTGCGCGTCGCGTCGCCAGGGCAGTCGGCGCAGATCCAGCAGGCGGTCGTTCGCGAAGAACCCAATGTATCCGCGATCGATCTGGGCGCGATCATGCAGGCATTGGACAGCGTTTACTCGAAAGCATCGTTTGTCGTGGAATTCCTCGCGCTTTTCACGGTCGTTACCGGGGTGATTGTGCTCGCGGGCGCGGTGTTGATTGGCCGTCAGCAGCGAGTGCGCGAAAGCGTGCTGTTGCGAACACTCGGCGCGACCAAGGCGCAGGTTAACCGCATCATGCTGGCGGAGTACCTGGCGCTCGGCACGCTCGGCGCGGCGGTGGGCGCGGTGTTGGCGGTGGGCGCGAATTGGGCGCTGGCTTACTTTGTCTTCGAGGTGAAGTGGGCGGCGCCTTCGGGTATTGTGCTGGTGGGCGGATGGGCGGCGGTGAGTGTGATGACGCTCACGACGGGCTTGCTGTCGAATCGCGGAATCTGCGACCATCCGCCCCTCGAAATTCTCCGCCAGGAAACATGAACCGCCGAATCCTTGCTTTTCACTACACTCTCCGCGACGAACGTGGCCGCGTGCTCGATACCTCCCAAGGTTCGACGCCGATGCCATTCATTGAAGGGGCCGGCCAGATTATCGATGGGTTGGAGGAGTCGTTGCTCCAGATGGCGGTCGGCGAGAAACGCGCCGTGGTCGTTCCGCCTGAACGCGGCTATGGCATGCCGGAAGAGGACTTGAGGCAAAAAGTTCCGAAAGACCGTTTGCCCGCAGGGAATTTGCAGG
>JAYVMJ010000196.1:0-1999 GCA_043759025.1 Verrucomicrobiota bacterium
AACCAATTGAGCGAGGAGCCCGTGTGCAAAAGCAAGCCGACGGGGCCAATCAACTTGGATTGCAAGGCGCCGAGTGCTGCCGTCACGCGCATTTTTTCCGGCGAGGCGGCGTAGCGGTTGTAGGTGGCAAAAAACGGATCGAAGGCGTTTACCTCAAAACCGCCGGCCGCGAAAGCCGCGTGGAGTTCGAGCGGGAATTTGGGGTTTGCACGGACGAACCCGGCGGCGTCTTCGGCCTGTTTCGTGGTTGGAACGACGGCACTGAGTCCGACAGATCGCACTTTTTCTCCGCTGGTCGATTGCAGCCACTGATCCAGCGACGCCAGTGAATCGCGGGCCGCTTCCATGGTGGGCCCGTAGGTAAGATAAACCGTGCGGTCGGTCTGCTCGCCAAAAAGCGCGCTGATGCGGGCATTCTCTTTCGTCAACTCGGGGGAGGGGATTTCGAGTTCGCGGATATCGTCCTTCCACGTGAGCAGCGCGAGGCCGGGCAGCGCCACGATCCAGAGGATCGTCACCGCGCGACGGAGATTTTTTCGCGCGGTTGGTGTCAGCAGCGGTTCGCCTCGAAAGACCCTCGCTTCCAGAAATGGATTCTTGACGGTGGAAAAATAAATGACGGCGGAGAGCAGGGCTGACACCAAGCCGCTGCCCACAAATACGCCGAGTTGCCGGATGAACGGCAGCTCGGAAAAAAGGAGCAGTGTGAATCCGGCGACGGTCGTCAGACAGCTGGCGAGCAGGGGTTTCGCGAGCCGGCGGACCTTGTGCCAATAATCCTCGTCGGGCCCAACTGGCGGTTGCATGAACAAGTAGAAACCGTAGTCGATCGCGACGCCGGAAAGCAACGAACCGACGACAAACACCATGATGTGCACGCGTTCGAACACCGCGGTCGTGCAGACCCATGCGCCGAGAGTCGAAAGCAAAACAACCGGAATGAGATGGAGGCCGCGATAGACGCGGCGGATGAATAAAAACGCGACGGCCAGCACGGCGGCGAGCGATGCGGCGTTGAGCCAGCTGACTTCGCTTTTGATGCGCGCGCGACTGGCCGCGGCAAAACGGTTCACGCCCGTGTAGGCGACTTGCAGGCCGGGAAATTGGCCGCCAACGACGGAGGTCGCGTGTGCGATGGCGTCAAACGCCGGCTGTTGCCCAGCCTCGCTGAGCGGTGAAACGGCCAGGCGCGCCCAGACGAGCGACGGGCCGGTCGAATTTTCGCTGGCGCTCGATTGGACGAGGCTCAGTCCGTCCTTGAGACGGTCGACGGCGCCGGGCATGAGCAGCAACGGGTCCGCTGGAATTAATTCTTCGAAGGCGAGTGCTTCAGGCGTGGCGAGAAACTGGCCGAGGTTCGCGGCGGCTTTCTTTGCCAGCCATGGCGAAAATTGATCGGGGGTGCCGTGCGTGGCGGCGTAGGCGGATTTTTCCTTTGTCAGCCAGATCGGAAACAGGAGGGCAAAGCGTTGTTCGAAGAGCTCGTGACCCAAGGCATCGCGTCCGGTCGTATCGCCCATGAAAAGGGCTTGGTCGAAACTGGCGGTCTTGGTCAGCTCGCTGGCAAAGCGGGTGGCGGCGTCAGCGGACGCGGGTTTGCCGTCCGCCGTGGTCAGGACAAAAAACATGGCGCGCGCCTCGGCTTCGCTGGCGAGTGAGCGGACCAAGGTCAATTCGGGTGCGCGTTCATCGACGGGGATCAAATCGAGGACGTCGCTCGAAATCTTGCGCGAATAATCGAGCCGCAGCAGCCACATTGCGCCGAGGGCGGTAACGATCACCAGCATCGCCCAGCCCGACCATTGACGTTGACGGAAATTCATGAAGTCACCGGAAAAACGTTTTCAATTCTTCGGCGGTGAACGGTGCGGGCGGCTGGGGCGGGTCGATGGTGATTTCAATGGCCTGCCGTGCGGTGCGGCGGATTTCAATGTGACGGATGGTGGCGCCTTCGCCCGTGGCGGTGATCCGGCCGATGCTGTGGCGCAGGGCGTCGGTG
>JAYVMJ010000197.1:0-2920 GCA_043759025.1 Verrucomicrobiota bacterium
GTCGGAACTCGCATTTTGAGTGGCGACTGAGCTCGAAAGACCGGGGGCAATTCCGGTCATGCCCCAATAAACCATGATCAGTAATTTCGCTTTTGAAGGGTCTTTTGATGGGACAAAATTCTGGGCAAACAAAGGGCGTGAAATTGTTCGCGCCACATCCATGAACTTCAGCCGGTCGATCGAATCGTCACGCATCGTCCCATTCCAGGTGCCACCTTCGCCAAAGGCATAAGCGTCCGGCAAAAACGTCCCATCTGGCTGCTTGGTGCGCGAGCAGGCAGAATCCACCCGCGATGCGATCTGCAGTAATCACCGGGTTCAAGGGTCCTGTGTCGGCTTCGCTCCACAGAACCTTCTGGGTTCGGCTGCTGCAGATACATCTGCGGGGCTCAGGAGCCAAACGACACAACCAAGCACTGCGCCGGTTTGTCGAACTTTCTGCTTCAAAACTTGGGTCGATTTCATCAGGAAAAATTGTCAACGTCTCCTGATCCGAAGACGATTGACTGACAAAGCTACAGGACCAACCGGGGGAACTTCACCTCGGCCACCCCTTCCACCCCCTTGCCGTTTTCCAACGCCGGATAAAAACGAATATTCGTCACCACGGAACCCACCTGTTTGTCGGCCGGTCGTGAGCATTTCGTATCCGTAAATGCCGCGATCGGCAGACCGTCCTTGGAAACCTTGACGTAGTAAGGCTCCTCCCATTGCTCGGGTTTCATCTGCGCCTTCGCTTCGGCGGAAGGTTTTCCCATAAAAGGAGTGGCTGGCGTGTTCGCCCCTTTGTGACTGCTAAGATATTCCATGAGCGCATAAGTGAAGGCCTCATCGCGGGTCAATTGCACTCGTTTCGGCGCGACATCAGTCGCGATTTCCTTGCCCCGGTCATAAAGATGCATCTGAAACTCCACCATCTCGAAACCGCGGGGAAAGCCGCCCCGCACGATGTGAATTTTCCTGACCTCGGGCCCAATTGGTTTCAAGGGTTGCGCATAAATCCAATTGGCCACTTTACCGGGCGGGGCATCCTTTTCCCGATATTGCCCCAGAATCACCACGTAAGGTTCATTGAGCGGCTGGACCGAGGACGCTTGAAAGGTTATTTCCATTGCATCGAACATACCTTCCCCTTGTCCGACGGAGGAATTGGTTTGATAAGTTGAACCGGGGCCCGCAACCACATCTCGCCCGGTCTGCCGGGCATTTTGGGATGCAGCCGAGTTGGCTTGCGACGTCGTGTTTACGAGCCCGCCATCCGCCCGAGTGGCCGCTCCCATTGCTGCTTTTATCGGGTCTGTGAATTGAAATCCGGCGTTCGCCTGATTTTGGGCCGCTTGGCTGTCGGCGTATTGCATTTCTGAGTCTGCCAGCCCTTTCTGAAACTTCACAATGGGATCGTTCGCCAGCGTGTAAGCTCGTTCTCCTTTCAGGTCGGTAACCGAAGCGGATGAGTCCGTGAGCTTGAGGGTGCGGTCCACTTTTAAGACGACGTTGTTCCAATCGGCGGGGACCTTGACCTCCTTGCCGCCCACCTTGATCACGAACGCACCTGTTTGGACATCCAGCACGCGGTACATGGTCTTGTCTCGCTCAACGGAAATATCCGCGCCCATGAACAAGGCGTGGGTTTTTGGGTCGTGAGGAGCCGCGGCATCTTGGGCCGCCGCCCGCAGGCAAATTGTCGCAACCAAAAGGAGGGGCAGCAGAAATAACACGCGCATTGATTTCGCGCGGCGATAAACGAGGGGATGGAGTTTCATTGGGTTTAGGCGGTTAAAAATTAATCGGTGCAATCTGTTTCCCACTTTCCGCAAAATAGGGAGGCCCGAATGAGCGGGTACCGGCATTGGGCAACTGTATTACGTTCGGCAAGTGCGAGGTGAATCTCGTCCGCCGGCGCCACGTTTGAATTTTCGTCTTCATGGGATTCGTCAGCCGCTTTTGGCGGCGAGGGTTTTGACGCGCGTGAGGTAGTCCGCCACGGCGTCCGTTTTTTCGATGCTCAAGGCCTTCTGCAGGTATTCCACGCACTTGTCGTAGTGGCGGTTCTTGAGCTCCACGTTCGCCAGTTCGAGACTGGCCCGGTAGGTGGAATCGGGAAGCTGATAAGCAGATTCAAAGGCAAATGCCGCGTGGCTCAAATCGTCTTCCGCCATGTACGTGCGACCAAGGCCGAGCAGTGCTTTCCCATTAAGCGGAGAGGTCAGTAACAATTCCTGCAATACCTTGCGGGCCTCAGGCCATTGTTTGCGGGCGGCCAGCAGATCGGCACGGGCTTGCAAATAGCCCAGCCGGCCCGTGGATGTCTGCCCGGCCTTCAGTCGGCCCAGCACTTCCTCCGCCTGTTGCAACCGGCCCGCAGAAATCAGCACCTGCGCGAAATAAAGCAACTTGCGCTCCCCGACTTCGGGCGTGGCCGCGAGGATTTTCTGGTAGATGTCCGCCGCCTCGACATTGAAGCCCTGCTCCGCATAAAGATCCCCGAGGAGATTAAGTTCATCCGGACCGGCAATCCCGGCACCGACTGACGTTTCCAGCAGGATGATGGCTTCCAGTTTCCGGTTTTCGGAAAGGAGAATGTTCGCATGGGCGAGCCAGAATTCCGCCTTGGTGGGCTGGCGCTTGATCAGGGTTTTCACCAATGACTCCGCCCGGCCATATTGCTGGCCCTGAATATAAATCCGGAGCAACCCTTCCATCCAATCGGTAGCTTCGGGATTTCCGGAAAGGGCCTGCATATAGGACATTTCAGCCGACACGATATTGCCGCTGCGTTCCAGGCAGTAGCCGAGCAAGCCAAACGTGGCGGGATCGTGATCACCCAAGGCCACGGCCTTGGAGAAACAAGGAATGGCCTGCTCGTATTTGTTCTGCGAGTAATAGAGGACCCCGAGATTAGTCCAACCCCGGATGAAAG
>JAYVMJ010000198.1:0-2628 GCA_043759025.1 Verrucomicrobiota bacterium
GGGACGGCGACGGTGAACTACGCGAACGCCGGGCATCCGCCGCCCCTTGTCCTCCGACGCGCCAGCGAACTTATTCTCTCGCTCGGATGGGATGACCCGGAGCCGGCCGCCGGTTTGATGGAGGGATTTGTCTATTCCAGCCACGTGGTTCCATTTGAGCACGGGGATACGCTGCTCGCGTACACCGATGGATTCATGGAGGCCAGCGACAACACCGGTGCGATGTTCGGGAAAACCCGTCTCGTCGCATTTCTTCGCAAGCATGCCGCAGTGACGGGCCGGCCGCTCATCGATCGCCTCATCGAAGAAATTGTCGCCTTCACGGGCCGCCGGGATTTTGACGACGATCTTTGTGCCGTCACCGTCTATTCCACCGGTCAAACGTGCGCGTTGCACCCGGGGTTGACCTACCATATTTGAAGGGCTTCGATCGGGATTAATCAATGGAGCATGCGAGACAGGTCTCGCCTTCTGTCTCCCCATGAAGTTGTCCCCGCACCTGATCACGGGGTTGTGACCCAGACATTCCTGCCGGTGGATTCGGCATTGCCGCCACCGGCAGGAATGCCGGCGGCACGTCCGGAGGTGGGTGGCGGGAAATTTGAAGGAAATCGCCACTATTTTTTCGTGCTTTCCCTTGGCCAAAATAAATCCAATCGGATTTTTTTAACCACTGATGGGCACTGATGCTCACTGATTGCGGACAGCCTCCGACGCATTGAACCACCGAGTATACGAAACGCCGGAGAGGAATGCCGCTGGCCGTGACGTTCGGCCCGATGCCGAGGTAGGGCGCTTTATCCCTAAAGCGCCGTGTCAGGTTGCACGCGAAATGCGCGGACGATGCAAGTGAATCAGCCACAAAAACCACAAAAAATCCGAGGCCGAAAGAAACTCTCGATGCGCCTACGGGCGCGCGAAAAATCTGGATGAAACCGCAAAATTATTTTTGTGACTTCTCGTGACCAAACAAAAATCAGGCCGGAATTTTTAACCACTAATGGCCACTGATGGCCACTAATCAGGAACAGGCCAGGTAGGGGCCGTTGCCCTCAACGGCCTTTTTCATCAAAAGCGGACAATGAAACCGCATTGACTCCCACCCCTTGGCGAGGCGATGGCACTACGGTTTCACCGCCAGGGGAAAATCCAGTTTAACCAGCTCGCCCATGTCTTCGTAGAATTCTCGGGGACACAGCATTTTTCCTGAGCAACCGGCGATGACGCGACGAAGAATCTCTTTTTTCTGCACATCCAAATTGTCGGATATGCTCACCACTTCGATTTCACTCGATTGGCTGTGGACTAAAAGAGTGATCTTCGACTGTTCACCCAGTTCGTTGCTTAAACCCAGATTGGCCAGGCGTTCCTGGTATTCGTTCACGATCGCATGATGCAGTGTTCTCATGTAGGCCTCGGAAGCTGGCTTTACCCCGCCATAGTTTCCGTCGGCGGCCGCCTTTACCGTCAGGGTGGAGGGAGATGTCCCGGCGAGGATATCTGCCGTATCCAAAGGTTGATACTCCAGTCGTTTTCTCGGTTTCGGCCCGGACGCGGGCGCGGTGGCCGCCATCGCCACAGGCTGCGTAGCAACCTCCTGCGGATGACTATTCGCGGGTCCGGCGACTGGTGCGATTGCCGGCCCACGGGGCTGCGGCTGAATTTGAAAGGGCTGGGGCGATTCCTTTACCTCCGTGTTTGATCGTGACGGTTCGGCCGAAGGGAGAGGTCTGGCGGTTGGCAGCGACTCGCCCGCCTTGGCCGGGACATTATTTGGCGGGAAGAGAAAAACAGGCTTTCTCACGAGAACGAATGCGATGATCGCGCCTGCGACTACCGCGCTCGCGATGCCCGCCTTCAAAGGGAATCCTTTCCGGGCAGAATCGAGGTTCTTCCCGCAATCCAAACAACGTTTCAGATAGTCAGGATTTTTCTTGGAACAAGCAGTACAGATTCGCATTTGAATGAGGTGACAAAAAATAAGGCCCGGCCCTGAGTACCGCCGTCTCCCGGAATTTGCTCAATAGAATTCTTCGACTGCCTTACCCTCCCGACCTTCCGGTGGAACGGAAATACAGGATGAAAACGTGATCTTTGAAAACTTCCGAGGTGACGCCTTGGATGATCGCGAAAACGTTGCGGTTATTTCCGGGCTTCCTGCTCGTCGATTAGGGAGCTGAGCCGTTGATACATCTGGCGAAGCTCTTCGTCATCTAGCCGGGCGCGGCCGGATTGCACGATGCCATGCGCCGCCGGGTAATTTTTCTTCTGAAGAAATTCTTCAATCTGTTTGGCATCTTCGGTCACCGTCTCCGATATAAAACGACTTCTCGCGTTCTGCCGTAGCTTCTCAGGTAACTGAATGTCATGAATAATCTCCAACAGATCCGCGTGAGATTTCTCCATTTGACCAAGCCGTGAATAAAGCAGCGCACGATAATAGAGCACGCTCCCTTTGTTGCCGCCGCGCGCGATACCGGGCGTCAGATCCGCGACATCCTTCTGAGTGATTTCAGGCTGGAGAAGGAGCGCACGGCCGAGCAGATCATAGGCCTCGGTCTTGCCGGAATTCAACCGGACTGCTTGGCGCAACTCGTCAGCCGCAAGCTGCGCCTCGGTGCCGCCATT
>JAYVMJ010000199.1:0-8701 GCA_043759025.1 Verrucomicrobiota bacterium
AACGGGTTTCCGCCGACTACCTTGAGGTGTTGCAGATCCGGCCTGAACTCGGTCGCGACTTCCGATCCTCCGAGGAAATCCAAGGCAATCATCACGTCGTAATCCTCAGCCACCCATTCTGGTTGGCCCGCTTCGCGGGAGATCCGGGAATCATCCGCCACACAATTCGGGTCGATGGCGTGGAGCACGCAATCATCGGCGTCCTTCCAGCGTCAGCCAATGATGGCCGCTTGATCCGTGATACAGGCCTGCTGGTGCCTTTGAGTTTCACCAAGGAGGAACGTGCTTCCCGCACCAATCCATGGGTAAGCATCCTGGGTCGGCGGGCGGAGGGCGTCTCGATCGCGGCTGGCGATGCGTTTGTCTCGTCCTTCGGCGCTCGACAGGCGGCTGATTTTCCCAAGGAAAATGGCGGCACGTCGTGGCAGAGCCAAAGCCTGCGCGATTCCCTTACCCACCGGAACGGGCGGTCCATTATGGCGATGTTGCTGGGTTTGTCGGGTTTCGTACTCGCAATTGCCTGTTCCAATCTCGCCAACTTTTTTCTCGCGCGCACCATGGCGCGCACCCACGAACTCGCCGTACGTACCGCCCTGGGTTCAACCCGCTGGCAACTGATTCGTCCGCTCGCACTGGAGTCGTTGGTTCTGGCCTTGGCTGGCGGCGCGAGCGCACTGGTTGTCTCCACGTGGGCGGCGCGCTGGTTGAGCACTCAAAGCGTCGCGAGCGGCGGATCGCCACTGGAATTCCCGTTGGACTGGCGGGTGCTGGGTTTCGCCATCGGCGTTTCGCTCCTGACCGCGCTGTTCTTTGGCATTGTGCCGGGACTATTTGCCTCACGGGTCGACGTCAACCACACGCTAAAGAGCGGAGCTCGCGGAGCCACCGCCGCGCGCGGTCACCAACGCCTGCGCCAGTTGCTCGTCGTCGGCCAATTTGCCATGGCGACAATCCTGCTCGCGGGCGCAGGATTTTTTATTCGCGGGGCCAGCAATCTGACTGGACAGCAGTTTGGCGCGAATGCCAATCAGGTGCTGCAAGGCGGCTACGAATTGCCCCCGCCGAGTTACCCCAAAAGCGAAAACATCCTCGCCTTTCAACAGCGGGTGCTGGAACGACTGCAACAACTTCCCGGCGTGACTGCGGTCAGCGCCAGTTACGCCCTGCCGTATGGCGGTTTAGTCGGACCACGACAATACCGGGTCGAAGGGCGCGAGCAGCCCGCGAAGGGCGAGGGAATTTCGGCCAGCTACAATGGCATCACCGCCGCATACTTCGCGGCCACCGGCACACGATTGCTGCACGGCCGGGTCTTTGACGCCAACGATACCCCGACCTCGGCCAAGGTTGTCATTATCAGCGAAAGCTTGGCGCGCCATTTGTTCGGACAGGAAAATCCGCTCGGCCGGCGCATCGCGCAAGCCGACGCCGACATCCTAAAATGGGCGGAAATCGTGGGCGTGGTCGCCGACGTGGCTTCAGTTTCGATCTATCAAAAGCCGCTGCCGTTTCAGGTCTACCAGCCCTTCGCGCAGGAGCCGTGGCAGGAAAGCACTTTCGCCGTACGTACCACGGGGGTCCCGGCGGAAACGTTGATTGGACCGGTCCGCGCGGCATTCACAGCCCTCGATCCCGATCTGCCCGTGAGCGACCTGATGCCCGCACCGGCACGGGTGGAACGTTCCTCGTTCGATCTCACGATGCTCAAGCAAATGCTCGGCGCTTTCGCGCTGCTCGGCTTATTGCTCGCCGCGCTGGGGATCTACGGGGTGATCGCACGCACGGTGGCGCAACGCACCGGGGAAATCGGCATTCGCATGGCGCTGGGTGCACAAGTGGCCGATGTTCTGCGTCTCGTGCTGGGTTCCGGTTTAAGGCTCGCGTTGCTGGCAGCGGCGGCCGGATTGTTCGGAGCGTTTGGCCTGGGTCGGCTGATCGCGAGCATCATTCCCGCGATGCAAACCAACGAAAACCTGGTGCTCATCGGTGTGACGTTCCTGCTGGTGGGAATTGCCCTTGTGGCAGGTTACCTGCCCGCTCGCGCCGCTTCGAAGATCGATCCGGTTAACGCGCTGAGATCGGAATGAACCGCAAGGGATGAGGGGGAATTCGCAAATTCATAAAATTGGTTTCGGTCACGCGAACGACTGATTTCAAACTGCGACCGATCAAATCCTGCAGAAGTTTTTAACCACTAATGGCCACTGAGACTTACTCATCCGGAATGGCGCGCCTTTCGCAAAGTCAGCTGACGCGATAGCGCAGCCAGACAATCCGGCCAGGACGCATTTTCATGCTGATCAACTTCAGCCCGGTCGCTTTCTTGCCCACTAATTTTTCCGGCACATCAAACACCGTTGGCAACTGCCGTGATCCGTCGGCGAACGGACAAATCAAGAGACTGATTTCGTCGACCACGCCAGCAACCAGCAGAGCGCCATTGATGCCGCCACCGCCTTCCAACATGACTTTGCGAATGCCGAAACTGCGGTGCAGTCGGCGGAGCGCCGCGGCAAAATCAACCTCAGTCTTTCCGCAAATCAGATACGAGATGGATTTGGCGCGCAGATCCGCCAGGTATCCGGGGGGCGCCTTGGCCGTAGTGAGAACAACCAAGCGGTCGCCCCGCATGTCGTTCGACTCCCAGCGCAGTTTGCCGGAACCATCGACCGCGATCGCGTACACCGGCTTGAATTTTTCAGGCCCTGCCGACGGCAGTTGAACGTCCGCGATAAAATCCCCGGACCGCACTTTTGTTTTTCGGGAAAAAGTGGCCGGACGCTTCTGCTCAAGGAAGTCGTCCTGAAATGTTTTCCGGCCACACAACCATGCGTCCGCCTTGTGCAACTGGTGAACGGCTTCGTATTGCTGCTGCGCTGCAGCGGACAACGACCAACGCCCGGTCTTAATTTTTCCATCGACCGCGCTCATCATGTGGCAAATCACGTAGGGACGTTTCATACCACTATGGTCATGGCTCACTGAAAGGAGTTCCTGCCGAATTGCGGAAAGGAACTTCAAAAAAAATTCAACTAAACTGACGGTTTCGTTTTTACGGCGAGCGCGGCAACCAGCGGCGTATCGGGCACGATCACACCACCGACGAAGGTGAGGTTGAGCGTTGACCGACGGAAATGACCGACCCGGTTCCGCTCCCGAAAACACCGAGTGCCTTGTTCAGGATGATCCGGGAGCGGCGTTGCCTAGTTGCAACGAAAAGGAATCGAGCCCTGTCCCAGAGTAGTACGAGACGCGCATTCCGCCGCCCCACCCTGCCTCAGCTTCAATGGTCCCGACACTTCCAGCGAGTACACGCCGGAACGGCCCACAACGGATCACGAGATGAATAATTTTCTTCCCACTCCCCGCTCCCACCGAACCGACCACGATGAGCACGTAATCTCCATCCGGATCCTGGCGAAAAGGACAAAGCGGACTTTTCACCCCGCGTTTATCCAACCGATCAGCCAATCATACCCAGCGCCCACCGGCCGCAATTTTGAAATCGTCCCGTGTCTGCCAGTCGCTGGGGAAACTTCCGGTCGTCCAACGCGCGCCCCCCGGCGATCGCGCCCTGTTGCGCATCGCATTTTACGGATTGCACGGCGTTCAAGATCCATTTCCCACCACCAGCGTCGGCCACGGTGAGTGCGATTTTCATTTTTTTCCTGATATTCCTGCGCACCGGCAATCGCCACGCCCGCGACACCAATCAAGGCCGTCAGGCAGAAACCTTTCCAATCGCTCATTGCGGGGTCTTCCCACCTTCCTTCGCCGACTCCCCGTTCGCATTGGAACCAAGATCGGCCCGCAGCCGTTGAAACGCCGCCGACTGATCCAGCAATTCACCGGCCGCCTTGCGCAATTCAGTCACCGCCTCACGTGGAATCTGAAAATCCGTCGGGATCGCGTTCAACCGGTCGCGCTCGGCAGCGTCCTTGATGTCTCCGACCGTCACTTCGATGGCGTAAAATTTCACCGGATTCGGATCATCCATCAACTGTTGCCGCGCCTCCAGCTGATCACGCACGTACTGCACCGTCTCGTCGGAATAATTTCCCATCGGAGCCGACGTCACGACGGACATCATTCCGGAAATTCCCGGTGCTTTTTGTTGCTCATCCCAATTCGGAGCGACCGACGTCTTGGCGTTCACGGTGATCACCACGAGGTATTTGATTTTTTTAGTATTGAGCAGCTGCACCAAACTCCACGGCCGTTGGCTGGATTGCGTTCGCGCCCAGGCGTTTTTACTCGAAAACAGCGCATAAGCCGGACCACGCAGACCGATGTTGTCGGCCAATCCGCCGTCCAACAAATGGATGAAAGGCCGGCGCTCCTTGTCACCATACGACTGCATCGCGGATGCATACGCGAAGTCGCGTGGATTCCGGTCCCGATCCTTCAACGCCGTCGCGATCCACGCTTGATCCGGAGAGCCCGGATAGTTTTTCAAAGTGAGCGGGCTCAACAGAAATGGAAAAGCCGACGACGACGCGACGCCACGCGCCACGGGATAGGACGACAAGTCCGATCCGAGATAATCGAACTGGTCCTGCGTGAATTCAAAACGACTGCCGAGCGACATATCCGTCGCGTTCAGCACAATAAACGGACGCCCCGAAATGGCCGCGAGATCGCCAAAGGTTTGGTGATCGAACACCGCGTGGTCATAATAATCCGCGGCCATATCGATCCGATCGTAATAGGGCGAAAAGAGCTTCGGCCAGTTGAGCGGATTGATCAAACCGAGGGCCAGCGCCGTGCGCACATTGCGATAGAGAAAACGTTCGGGAAAAGTGTCGAAGTCCCCTTTCTTGCGATGCAAGGCGTAATAGGCTGCGGTGAAACTGCCGCCGGAGACCGACGAAATGATATCCACTTCATCGAGCAACGATCGCGTTTTCCCTTCCAACGTAATCGGAGTGGTCGCGAGCTTTTCCATCGCCCCGTACGAGAACGCCGCAGCGCGGGTGCCGCCGCCGGAAAAGGCGAGAATAACAAACACTTCGTCGCCGGCAGGATCTTCCGCCAGCGCATTTGAAACTCGATAACCCAGATCCTGATTAAGTGTGGTGAGCGGTTGGTTGACCGGGGCGTGAACGCATCCCGTCAGCCAACCCAAGGCAATTGCGAGAGTGACGCCGGCAAACGATCGGCCCGGACGCGAAAGTAATGCCGCGAGCAAAACGGAAAGTGGGCGCGAGCGAATCATGATTTTATTTTGAACTGCGGATGGAAATCAAAATCCGATCACAACGCGGTGGCCCCACGGGGTTGATGAAAAACGCCGACCCAGAACGAATCGGTCATCGGTTGATGGCTGATCACCGTGCCGCGAAAAGCGACCTGTCCGGCAATGGGCTGGATCTCCTGCGCATCGTCCGCGAGGTCGCTCAATTGCCCGGCAAGCGTGATAATCATTTCGCCGTAGTCCCCGCCGGAATTGTGCCGGTGCGCGTCAAGCTTGCCTTTTTCCAAAGCGCACAACACCCATTGTTCGCCCGTGACGGCGGCACTCTGCAAAACGCAAAAAGCGCTAACGCAGTTTGCGCTGCGGTTAATCTTCCAATTTAGATTAAGCGAAGAAAAATGCCCGACGGTGGCGTCGACCGACGAGGCGACCGTCGAAAGATCGAGCAGTCCAGTAGGAATCCATTGGGCAAGGGTTTCGCCCACGCGGATAAAAGTCACGATTTTCGGGCGAGAAGCGGTGGTATCCGTCAGCACGACTTCCTGCGACGCGGGCTGATAATCGGCCGGAACGCTCAAGGTGAATATATGCGTTCCGTCCTCGACCACGAGCGGCGCATTGGTGTCACCCACCGGCACGTCGCTGGAGAACACCGTGCGATCCTCCGGAAATCTGACGATAACTTTTTGCATGGAAGAGCCGCCGTTGCGGTGGTGCCACCGATGCTTATTTCCGCAGAATCAAACTTCAATCCGAATTCCGAAAACGCGGGTGCCGCAACGCAGTTTCAAAATTTCCGCCCAGTATGAACTAGGCAAACCTCCCCGCAATCCGCGACAGGCGTCTCCCTGCCTGTCGACTCGGTCTGACGATCCCACTCCCACAGGCCCGGAGGCCTCTGGCTACGCCGAACTTCGCAGATCGCTGGACACATCGTCCTGCACGCCGACCAGACGGCAGCGGCCAGCCTCCTCGGTGATAAAACACCGCGCGCAGCCGCGGCGGACGAATTGACCTTCGCATTCGATTTCCGTTCGAGCGACCTCGACGCTTCCATCAGTGGAAATCTTGAGGCCGGCGACTGGCAGAAAATGATGCCGCAACTGGCGGCGCTCGATGATTTTCAGGGCCGACTCGCAGCAGCTATTCAACGGCGCGGTGAAAGTTCACCCTCAATTCACTCGATGCCACCCTGCACGGTAAAAGCCCCACTGCGACGGCGAACCTTTCCCTCAAAAAGCCAGTAGACCTACGGAAGCTACCGCCCGGGTTGCTGGCGGAAGTATCGCTGTCTCATTGGCCGCTCAGTTGGGGCAATCCAGCTCCGCACGAAAGCGGCGTCCAACTGGCCAACGGTGGCGAATTTTCAGCCGCGTGGAGCGTGGGATCAAACGGTGCGGGAGGAATCACTCTGTCACCCACGCAGCCCGCCCTCCTCGATCCCGTGCGGCTGGTTGGCGATAAATTTTCTTCGCTCCCTTCCCTGAAAATATCGGCCCAGCCGACTGTCGAAGCGTCGAGCGATCGGATTAAACGGAGGATGGAGAATCTCAGCCTCGTCTCACCACAAGGCGACCGCATTGATGCGCGCCTCGAGATCTCACGCGAATCCGCCAACGGCGAATTGCACTCCCACGGCGGTCTTAGCGGCGCATTGCCGACGCTCTTTTTCACCGAGCGCGGAAGTCCGCCCGCCGTCTTGAACGCGGGATGGGATTTTACGCTCACCGGCACTCAAGTGCATCTGAACGAACTGTCGTTCGATCTTCGAAAGAACAAAGCCGTGCCTGCGGCTGTTGCCATTGATCTCGTGAAAGCATTCACGTTCGACCTCGAGAAGCACGTCGTCGCACCCGTGAACTCCGTTGCTTTGAAATCCAAAGATACTGCGATCGAAACGACCGATTTGTTTCGGCTTCGATTCGAGCACTTACCAATGGCGTGGCTTTCGCCCGCGCTCTCGGGGTCGATGTCAAGTGCTCCGCTCACCGGCGGGGAATGCACCTTTCAATCATCACCAGCGGGCGAATTTAATCTTCACACCGAAAAACCCCGGTTGTTCGAATCAATTTTATTGGCACCGGGAATTCCGTTATCCGTCCAGATGTCTCCCGTGGTGTCCCTTCACGGCGATGATCTTACCGCGACGATAAAAGATCCCGCGATCACTGATACGAACGGGAATCGCCTCGTCGGCCGGATCGACACCGACGTGAAAATTGCGGCGAATCATTTTAACGTCGCCGTGGCCCTCGACGCCGATCTTCCGGCGTTGCCGCACAGCGCAGGCACTTTCGGCCCGCTGCACGGATCACTGCGGGCAAAGTTTCACGACCTGACTCCACGCATTGCCGGGGCCGACGAATTCGATTTTCATTTGCGCAACGCCGGCGGAGAACTCGTCTCGATCACCGCGCCGTTGCCTTTTCTTTTCGGCGTTTCCAATAGCAGCAGGGTGGTCGTCAGCACCCTTGCCCCGGTGCAATTGAAGACCGCCGCATTTCCGCTCACGTGGCTGAACTCGTGGACCGGCAACCGCGAACTCACAGGCGACGCAGCGCCGATGGCGCTCACGCTTGCGGCCAAGAACGAGGCTTATTTCGTTCGGGCGAAAAAGCGGGTGACCATCGACCATTTTTCACTGAGCGAAAGCGGACGCCAACTCGTCCATGACGCGTCGATCGATTTCGAGCCCGGACTCGATCTCACGTTTATCTGCGCAACGAAAGCCAAAATTGGAGCTGGCGTACACTGGGATGGCACACGCGACGGAAGCGACCTTGGACTTTGGCGGGCGCCACGCGCTCGACCTGGATCTGGCGCTCGCCTTCAAGGGCGAGGACAAGACTCTCATTCCAGGCGGGATTGACCTCACCAGCCGCATGGATTTCGCGGCACTTTCGGCCGGAGGCGTGCGCGGCGTACCATCGATGGGGACGCTCGTCACCCGCATAAATGGAAGTCTTCCCGGGAATGAAGCGGTGGAATTATGGAGCCGCCTCACCGGTGTTCCCGGGGGAAACCGGACAGTTGCTCCCGCCCTTTGAAATCGCGTTGAAGGGAGAGTTTTCCCGGGAAAATATTTTGACGGGCGGCGTCAAGCTCCTGCTCGCGACCACACCGACGCCCACGAACGCAGCCTTCGCCATCAGCTTCAATCTTTTGGCCGGCGCGCTCGATATTACGTCCGGATTGCACAGCAAGTTTATCGATGGCGCAGCCTTGCTCGAACTCGCCCGCGCGTTTCCGCCCGGCGAAGCTACGGCAAAGCCCGCAACGCGCGCGGCGACAGTATCCCACAGCGACGGGAAACCTCCATCCGCAGCGGATGCCACGCTTCTCTTTTGGGGCGAGCTCACCGGTTCATTCGACCTCGACATCGGCGCGCTGGAATTCGCACCGTGTCGAATCGATCATGTCCGCGGTCGGCTGGATGCGAACCGCAGCAAATTAAACCTGCACGATCTCGGTGGCGAAATGTTCGCGGGCCGTTGGGGCGGAGCCGTA
>JAYVMJ010000200.1:0-11690 GCA_043759025.1 Verrucomicrobiota bacterium
AAGCGACTCCAGTTCCTCCGACTATCCTCAGCGCGGTGAAGGTAAACTCATCGAAGTCATTGTAAGGTTTAGCTCGAAGGGAAAAAAGCGTGTAGAGCGCATCGTCGATGGGATTCAACTGGTCGATTCGAGGCACGTAATTGAGCCCATACAAAAATATCCGCCTGGAACGAAAATATTCCCACCAAGCAATGGCTTTCGCGGCCAGGCTTTTTCCCTCGGTGATCTCCGGATAAAAGTTTAGCGTGATCAGGTCGGTCCATCGTTTGGGATCAGTCTGCTCGCGAGGGGTGAAGACATATTGACCGTCTTTCGCAGAGCGCAGGAAATAGTTCGTGCGGGAAAACATCACCGCATCACTGCCACCACTGGTTTGGGAAAGCGCAGGGTCGATTGATCTGGAACCATCGAGTTGATCCGCGGCTGGGCTAACCACGCAGATCACCAGGAAAATTAGCGCCACTCGGATCATTGTTGATACCTGTTTTGTGCTTTCTCAATCCACGCCAATCCCCCTCCGAGCAAAATACACCGGCATGGTCTCTATTGCTTATAGATTGACCGCACGTATTCACCTGGAGTCATTTTGCGTTCGTGCATTTGTTTCCTTAAGCGACCAATTACATCGGAACTGCGGTCTGCCGTTAGCACAAAATCACCGGTCGGCGGAAAGTTCCCCAAATTGCCGGCGCAGAAGACCAACTCAACCTTTACAACCAAAGGCTGCGAATCGCCGGTCTGCGTTGAACCACAGTAAATCTTTAACTGGTATTCGCCGAGCGGGTCCTTCGGATCTGATCGATGGAATCGCATATTCGCTTTCCCGCCTTCGATTTCTCCCGCTCCCATCTGATATGGGGGCAGAGCCAGATATACCGCCAAGTCGTTTTGAGCCACCGGAAATTCGGCGACATCTAAAGTAATTGCGAGCCGCTGTATTTCATTCGTTAATGCTGGCGACATGTGAGGCAATGGCTCTCCAGCGAATGAGAGAGTTGTGAGACAAAGAAAAAACAGAGTTGAAAGCGGTTTCATCGGCCGGGTTGGAATTTGGATATATGCTTTGATACGTCGCGTCCTTCAATGGAGAAGACACCGCTACCTTGGAATCCTTAGCCTCCGGACGGGTTGGCTTGAGCCACGCAGGAGAAAACGCGTCCGGAGGCCGCGTTCCACCCCGTTCAACTGCATGACTCCGGCTTAGAAAATAAAGGCGGGATAGTCAAGTTACTCCGTGCGCAGAGCCTCGGTGGGTGCGATGCGGGCGGCGCGGCGGGCGGGGAGCCAGCAGGCGATCAGGCCGATGGCGATTAAGAGCAGCGTGATGCCGGTGAAAACCACGGGATCGCGGGGCGAGGTGCCAATGAGAAATCCGACATTGTCCAAGAGGAGCGTGGTGGCGAAGGCGCCACCGAGTCCGAGGACGAGGCCAATCAACAACTGGGTGAGTCCGCGCGAGAGCACGAGCCGCGCGATGTTGGCTGCCGTCGCGCCGAGTGCCATGCGGATGCCGATTTCGCGCGTGCGCCGGGCGGTGGTTTGAGCCACGACCGCGTAGATGCCGACTGATGCCATGAGCAATCCGGTGGCTGCGAACACCGCGAAGAGCGTGCCGAAGACGCTGAGAAACCAGCGCTGTTTCTCCATGGCCATGGTCAATGTTCGCACTTCGAAGAGCGGCAGGTTTGGGTCGATTTTTTGCACGGCGGCGCGAACCTGGCCGGCCAGTAGGGAAGGAGCAGCTGTTGTGCGGAGCATTACGCCCATCCAACTCCACGATTGCTGCCGGTAGGGAACGTGAATCAAGGGAGGGGATTTTTTGTTGTTGGGGTCTTGATCCAAATCGGCGGCGACGCCGATCACCGTCATCCACTCGGCGGGCTTTTCGTTTTCCACGAATCGAAAGCGCTTCCCGATGGCCGGCTCAGCTGGCCAGTGTTTGATGGCGAAAGCACGCGATATGATGACGGCTTCCTTGCCCGGTTCGCCGTCGGTTTCGGTGAAACCGCGGCCGAGGAGAATCGGCAGCCCGATGGAGGAAAGATAGCCGGGCGTTTGCACGATGAACGAGGCACTCGGCGGCTGTTTGGGATCGGGATTGGGCCGACCTTCAATTTCGATGTCCCGCTCGGTTGTGCCCAAGCCGGGAAAATTGGTGGTGGCTGCAACCTCGGTGACCCCGGGCAAAGCCTTGAGGGTCGGGAGTAATTCGCCAAAGAATTGCCGGCGAATTTCAGGTTTCTCATAATGATCGCCTTTGGTATCGGGTAGTTGGATGCGAAACGTGAAGATGCTTTGCGGCCTGACGAAGGAATTGATTTTTTGGGCGGCAAAAAAACTGCGCATCATGAGTCCCGCCCCGGCGAGCAGGACGACCGTCAGGGCAAATTGGAACACGACCAATGCGCCAGTCAGTCGTCCACGCTGGCTGCCACCGCCGAGCGCACCTTCTTTCATGGCGGCGCTTAAATTCAACCGGGAAGCCTGCAGTGCCGGCACGAGGCCGAAAACGATGCCGCTCAACACCGAAATCGCGGCAAAATAGCCGAAGGCGCGCCAGTCCATGGCGAAGATGATCCAATAGGGTTTGCCCACGTCCCGGACGGCGAGGTCGAAAGCATGCACGCCGAAAACCGACAGCCCGAGCCCCAGCAAGCCCCCGAGGATGCTGAGCAACACGCTTTCGACCAGCAGCTGGCGGACGATTTGCCAGCGAGTGGCACCCATGGCCGCGCGCACGGCAATTTCGCGGCTGCGCGCGATGGCGCGGCTCAGCATCATGTTGGCGACGTTGGCGCAGGCGATGAGCAGCACAAATCCCGCGGCCCCGAGCATCATCAGGAAAACCGTGCGGATTTTGTCGCCGTTGTAGGTTTCATGGAAGGTGCGTACGATGGTACCAGTATTTTTATCGGTGTCGGGATGTGCTTTGGTCAGGCGACTGGCGATGACCGCCAGGTCGGTGTTGGCCACCTTGATGGAGGTGCCGGGTTTGAGCAGGGCGAAGAGTTCGAGCCAGTGATTGGACCGGGTTTCCCAGCCGGCATTGGGCACGAGCGGCATCCAGAAATCCACGTTGTTGGGAAATTTAAAACCCTCGGGCATGACGCCGATAATGGTGGCGGGGACGCCATTGACGCGCACGGCCCGGCCGATCACATCCGGGGCACCGGAGTAGCGGTTTTTCCAGACACCATGGCCCAAAAGCACGACCTCCGCGGCGCCGGGCTTGCCGTCGTCGGGCGAGAAACCACGACCCAAAACAGGCGGGATGCGAAGGAGGGTGAAGAGCCCCGGAGTTGCGCGCGCGATGTTGAGCCGTTCGGGCGGATTGCCCGGTTCGCTGAGAATGCCCTCATTGTTGGCCAAGCCTTCGATACCTTCAAAACTGCGGTTCTGCGCTTTGTATTCGAGGTAGTCTGGCCAGGAGATTCCGGATCGTTCGTCGGGCTTGGTGAGTTTATTGTTGTCGACGGTGACAATCCGCTCTCCACCGGGGACTGGCACCGGTTTGAAGAGGACGGCGTTTACCAGCGTGAAAACGGTGGTGTTGATCCCGATGCCGAGAGCGAGGGTGGCGATGACCGCCGCCGAAAACCAACGGTGCGAACCGATCATCCGAAGGGCGAAGCGAAGATCCTGGAGCATGGGTAGGTGTGGCAACTTTGCCGCCGTACGACACGGGAATTCATGCCGGGCAGCAGCAGGCTTGCGTGAAAAACCCGGCGGCCGGCGACAAAGTTGCAGGAATCGTGGCAGGGGGAACTATTGATCCTCGGTGAGCAGGCCACGCATCTTCACGAAGGTTCGAATTACAAATCCGCTCCTCTGTACCGCTTCGGAGCTATTCAAGATTGTCGCAGCCATGAGGGCGCCGTGTTCGTTGAAGGGAAAGGCGCGAATTTGACGTGTGGTCCGCGCTTCAATGTGACGGATTGTGATCTTGAAGCGCCCGATATCCGACATGCGACCAATCGGCCGAACTGGGGCTCGGCGTTCCCGGGGACAGAGAGCGACAAGAGATCCGGTTCCGGCTTAAACTATCGCGGCTTGGGCGCGCGATAGTTTCCCGGAAGGCGATCTAATCGGTGGTTGTTTCGCGACGCGATCGTTGTAACCTTCGACCGGCTTCGCGGGTTATTTTCATACTATGTCTTCCCCTATTGATGACTCTTCGGCCGGCGTCTTTTCCGGCGTTTTCGGTGATCTCCGTCATGCGTCCCGCCTGCTTTGGAAGGGCAAAGGTCTTTCGGCCACCACCCTCCTAACGCTGGCTCTCTGCATCGGCGCCACCACGGCGATTTTCTCCAGCGTTTACGCCCTGCTGCTCAAACCGCTGCCGTTTCCCGAAGCGTCGCAGATCGTCGAGCTCTATACTTCCGCGGCAAAAGCCGGCCTCAACAAAATGCCGGCCAACGTGCCGATCTACCTCGACTACTCAAAAAACGCATCGTCTTACGAAGCCATCGCTCTGTGGACGTTTTCCCAGCAAATGTTCGGCGAGGACGAGGCTCCGGTCCGTTTGGATATGGCCAGCGCGACGGCCGAAATCTTTTCCATTTTGCGAGTGCAGCCGCTGCTCGGAAAATTCTTCACGAAGGAACAGAACCGGCCCGGAGCCGACAAGGTGGTCGTGTTGACCCAGTCGTTCTGGCAGACGCAATTCTCCGAGGATCCCGGCGTCGTGGGCAAGACCGTGCGAATTGCCGGCGAGCCCTACACGGTGATCGGCGTGGCTCCGCGAGGATTTGAAGCGTGGGACGCACGCGTAAAATATATCCTTCCGCTGTCCTGGCCGCCCGCGCAGGAGAATCCGCAGAGCCGTTACGGCGTCGGCATCCCATTGTTTGGACGACTCAAACCGGGAGTTTCGGCTGGTCAGGCTGATGCCGAGGCGAAGACGTTGGAGAAACGTTATGTGGACGCATCTCCGCCGCAGGTGAAAACCTTCGCGGAACGCTCGGGCATGACCATGAACGTCGGAGGGGTGCAGGAGCAGCGCGTGCAGCCCGTCCGGTCGACGTTGTTCCTTTTGCAGGCGGGAGTCGCCTTCGTGTTGCTCATCGGCTGCTTGAACGTAGCCAACCTCCAACTGGTGCGTGCAAATGCACGGCAATCGGAGCTCGCGGTTCGTTCGGCTCTCGGAGCAAGTCGCGGCCTCATTACCCGCCAGCTCGTTGCGGAAAGCCTGTTGCTCACTTCGCTGGGAGCGATGCTTGGCTTGGGCCTCGCATGGGCGGCGCTGCGCGCGAGCAACTACTACCTCGCGAAAATGCTGCCGCAATCGCTTCCAGCCACGCTTGATCTTCGCGTGTTGGGTTTTGCGATCGGGCTGACGCTTGTGATTGGCGTGCTGATCGGGTTGGTGCCGGTGTTTCACATTCTGCGCACGAATCTCGCCGAGGTCATTCAAAGCAATTCCCGCAACGCTTCCTCCGGTCGCGGTGTCCGGACATTAAGCAGCATACTGGTCATTGTGCAGGTGGCGGTGGCATTGGTGCTTCTCACCGGAGCGGGCCTGTTGATGCACAGCTTTGCCAAGGCTGTCGCCGTCAACCCGGGATTTAATCCGAAGGGCGTGGTGACGGCGCGCATCGTCATTCCCGCGGCGCAGCGGTCGAGTGCGGAGGCCGCGACCAAGTTTCAGGAACGATTGAAGCAGTCCCTGCTGGAATTACCCGGGGTGACTTCGACTGCGCTGGCTTTTTCCACGCCGTTCCAAGGTGGCCTCCCGATCAATGCCTTCGCCTTGGAGCAAGACACGCTTCCGCCGGGATCGCCGCAGCCCGGTGCCTACCGCGTGATGGTCACGCCGGGTTATGAAAAAACGCTCGGACTGAAACTCCTGGAAGGTCGTTTTTATGAAGAGGCGGACCGCGATCCCAAGCGCCAGTTCTTTGTTGTGGATGAAAGTTTCGCGCGGAAATTTTTCCCGAACCGCTCGGCGGTCGGCGGACGCTTCAGTTTTAGCGGCCGTCCCGCAAAGCCGGAGGACTGGCCCACGATCATCGGCGTGGTGGGTGACATCCCGCACAATGGGGTGGAAGAGAAGAGTGGGAATCCGTTTATCTATCAAGTGATGCCGCAAGGGATCCGGCCGGGTGGCTTGACGCTTTTCCTGCGCACGAGCCGGCCCACGGACGAACTCCTGCCGGCGTTGCGCGCGAAAATGCGCGCGCTCGATCCCGCGATCTTTCTCTATGATGCGGGGACGCTGGAGCAAGTCGTCGGTTCCTCTTTCGACAACCGGCGTGCGGTCATGCTGCTGCTCGCGGCGTTTGCGGGGCTGGCGCTGTTTCTGTCTTCGTTGGGAATCTATGGCGTGCTGGCCTATGATGTCTCGCAGCGCACCCGTGAGATCGGTGTGCGCGGAGCCATCGGCGCCTCGCACGGCCAGATCGTTGGCCTGATCCTCAGACAAGGCTTGTGGAAAACCGCGGCCGGCATCGGGCTCGGTCTTGTGGGTGCGTTCCTGCTCAGTCGCTCCATGACGAGTCTCCTGTTCGGCGTGACGCCGACGGACCCGCTGGTGTATGTGCTGGTCTCACTCGTGTTGATCGCGGTGGCGCTGCTGGCGAGCTATCTGCCGGCCCGTCGGGCGGCGAAGATTGATCCACTCGTCGCGCTCCGCGATGAGTAACCGGACCCGGCCACGATATGCGGCGTTTGTGATCTGGCTGACTCGCAGCATAACCGACAAATGCCGGATGATTTTCGGTGCTCAGTCGCGTTTCATCGGCGAATTGCCGCGCCGCGGGCAAAGACTAAATAGATAAAAGCGAGAGCGAAAATTGCGTAGATCACCAGCGCGACCGTGAGTGGGTAGTGAAAGCCCGTCGCCAGCTGGTGCTTAAAGAGGGCGAGCGCTCCGACCGCGAAGTGCAGGCAATTTCCAATCGAAAGCGGTCTGGCGTAAATGCCGCCGATGAGACTGTCCTTGGCCATCCAATTCGTCATGGCGAAACCCAGATAAAGTGCCCCGAGCAGTTGGATGATTACTGGCAACGGATCTGTCGGAGTAATTTTCAGTGTGGCCAGCAATTCAACCGGAGCAAACGAGGTTGCGAGTCCGACCAAGGCCAGAGTCAGGCTGCTCGCGGCCATCAATAGCTTTGGGTTCATTTCCCAGCGAATATCAGGATGAGCGACAAACCAAAGCGAAATTGAGGACGAACGGCGGAGAGGCGGTAACGGGCGGATTGTTTTCAAACCTTGGCTCACCCTCAATCACGGTTCGTCGCCACACCGAACACCTGTAAGACAGAACGCTTGTTTTCCGGTGCGAAATCAGCTTCACGGACTTCCATGTGACCTGCGACGGCGGCGGACCTTTCCGCCGTGCAAAAGACGGCGCTGCTGGCCAAAATCAACGCGGGTGGAAGATGAGCGCGAGAGAAACTCCGCCTGATTTTTCGCATGCAGGGAAATCTCAGGTTGAGACGCCGAGGAGTCCGCGGGAGAGTTGGAAGTCGACGAAACCGCCGGAGTTGGCGACCGGGGCGCTCTCGCCTTGAAGCGCCGAGCAAAGGAGGGCAAACAAGGCCAGGTCGTCACCTGTTTCGTTGCGGGTGAGCACGAGATCGACGTCCAAGGCGGAACCGGGGAAAGCAGTTTCTGCGAGTTGGATGAGCGGGAGCATGGGATGCGACTGCTGCGACGAAGTCCCGACCAAGCCGACAAATCCATGGGCACCACAAGCACCGACGGCAGTCAGGTTCTCGACCCAATGATCGGAATCGGTGGCGACCACGTGGAGACCGGGAACGGTGAACGTCTGGCCGTAAGCCAGCGTAGCGTGCGGAACGGTATTGCCGAAAAAAGCTTTCCGAAATTCCGGGGAAGCAAGCAACGGATCGCTTTCGGGTAACAGCACCGAGCCGCCGGCGATGAGAATGCGACGCGCGAGACGCGCAAGGGCTGCGGTCCCCGTGGCGCCGGGAGGAAGCGCGGATAACAGACCGAGCGTGAGTGCACCGAACGAAACCGGAACACGTGGGGCGGATGAAAGCGCGGGAGCCGTAGCGGTGAACCAATCCGCCACTTTTGCGAGCGCGCGATCAATGCCTCCATCGAGCTGTACGCTCGCCCAACCGAAACGCTCGACTGGAATGCCGGCCTGTTCGAATTGGCGGCGCATGACATCATTGGGGATTTTTTCGCAACCGTGCTCGAGGAGCAAGGTCGCGGCGACGTTGGGATGCGTCGCGTAGCCGCGATAAGTGCGATAGAGCAAGTGATACATGGTCTCTCCGCCGAAACCGCAGCCTTCGCTGTGCGTAAGGGCGACGAAGCGCGAGAGACCCAATTGTTCCGCCAGTCCTTTTGCGTTCATGCGGTCGGCTGCGAGACGGGCAATCTGGGCGGAGCACATGCTCGTCGGCAGCACCAACCCAATCCGCTCGGTGGCAAAACGGTCGCCCGTGCTGAAGAGATGGAGCGGAGTGACTTCAACCGGTTCTTCCCGGTGGGTCGGGCGGTCGCGTTCCGTTGCAATCGGCAGGCCGTCCGGCGCGGGGCGCGCCCGGATTTCTGCGACGTGCGAGGCATCGGTTTGACGCCAGTTGCGCCAGAGGGACGTTTGCGAGTGGCCGGCGGATTCTCCGCGCGACCGTTGGCCGGAAGCGGTCGAGAGCAAAAGTTCGAAGGACTCCGCCGTGAGCGATTCAAACGATTCGCCGTCGAGGTAGCGGCCGGCATTGATGTCCATCTCATGAATCAGCAATTGATGGCGTCGCGTGGTGGTGGTGAGTTTGAGGGTGGGGACGAAAGGGAAATTGGTGATCGAACCGTTGCCCGTGACGAAGAGGAAAAGATTGCAACCCGCACCGACCTGGCCGGCGATGCCCTCAAGGTCATTGCCCGGACTGTCCATGAAATAAAACCCCGGTGCATTGAGCGGATCGGCGTAGTCGATGACGTGGTCGATGCGCGTGCGCGGATCCTTCTTATGCACGGCACCGAGTGACTTGAGCGTGATGTTATAGAGACCGCGCAGTTTGTTACCGGCCGATGGATTGCTTTCAGGGGTGACGCCGTGCCAGCTAAGGCGCGTCTTAAAACGGGCCACGCGATCGAGGAGCGCCCGCGCGATGGAAGAATCGCGCACGTTTTTCATGAGGTATGACTCGGCGCCGCTGAGTTCGTCGGTCTCGCACAATACGCCGATCCCGCCGCGGCGGACCACCTCGTGCACCATGGCGCCCGCGAGTGGATTGCCGGAAACACCCGAAAATGCGTCGGACCCGCCGCACTGGAGGGCGACGCGCAATTCGCTGACAGGCTCGGGCGTGCGTTGCTCCGCGGAAACCACCGGCAACCAGCGGCGCATGATCATTTCACCCTCGGCGAGAGCGGCAGCGAGGCCTTGCGTGACGCTGAGAAAAGCGTGCGGAACATCCGCGAGTGGATACCCGCGCGCGCGCATGAATGCAGCGAGACGCGCGTTGGTGATGGGTTCCACGCCGTAGTCGACCGCGAGGATTGCACCGACATTGGGGTGAACGATAAAGCCGCCGAGGGCGCGAAGGATCTCCGGGGAATTATTGGGTTCGCCGGGACCGCCGCCCTCGGTATGGGCAATCGCGACGATGCCGTCGATCGAGGGATGCAAGCGGGCGAGTACCTGAAGACGCGCGGTAAGCTGTCGGGCAAAACTGGCGGTGCGCGACGTGGTCCCGAGAATGACGAGGTAGTTGCGCGTGCCCACTCCGCGTTTTCCCGGCCGGCGATAACCGGAGAAGGTGCGCCCGTCGGCGAGCTGCGGGACTGGCGGAGCCGGGTGGAGTTTCGCTTCGTCGAGGACGAACGGCACGAGATGGTCGGAGAAATTCGGTTTCTCCGGAATTGATCCTTTAATCCGGCGGACGAGAAGCGAGTCGAGAATGGATTGGTTGCACACATATGAGCCTGGACCGAGATCGACGAGGGCATGACCAAATGTTTCGCCCCACGAAAGTAACGGTTCGCCGACGCCGATGGCGCGCACACTGAAGCGGTGACCTTCCAAAACGGTGTGTTCGATGGTGCATGGCCCGTGTTCGAGCGCGACCACCGTCCCCGCGGCAATCTCGCGGATCGCGATTGCAACATTGTCGCTCGGCGTCGGAAGCCGGCCGACCAGGGAAAAGGGCAGCGGAGCAGTCATCACTCGGAAGGTACATCACCTTCGACGTGAGTCATTGAGAAAATTTATATCCCTCCGGAATTGAGGCGCCTGAAAACCAGAATTTTAAACCGATAGAGCATTTTCACTAAAGCCGTGCCCGAATCTGTCGGTTGTAGCCGGGGGCGCGGACCCGGTCTGAGGGCAGGACACGCAACCACCGGGGTCAACGCCCCCGGCTACAGTTTAATAAATTCTTTGGGAATACATGCCGACTGATCGTCGTCTTGGTTTAGAGCCAGAGATCGCGGGCTGGACTCCGTGTCCTCTGCGATAACCTTCCGCGAACCTGCATGGCTCCGAGGCCCGGGTTAACTGGATAAATAGGAATTCTGTCGCCGCGCTTGCCTTGGACTTCTGACCCCGGCAATACCTGATCCCTGGTTGGAAATTTGATCCCAAGCGACCGTGTCTGGTGCGTTAGGCAACCGAATTTTTTCAGCTGGAGCCGCCTTCTTTTATTCCCGGTGGGACCATCGCGCGGATCAAGATCCATCATTGGCGGCCCGGGTACGAAAGATGGTGCTGGCTCGCCGGTGAAGTCGTGGTTCTTCTCATGGCATTTCATGCCCGGCTCTGCGCAACATTACACTTGGTCGTGGGATCTGGCTTCGTCGCCGGAGGAACTCTGGCCGCTTGTTTCAGATACCGATCGGTTCAATCGCGACTGCGGCTATCCATCGGTGAACATAGTGGTGGCGGCCTGCGGCGGGAGGGCGGGTCCTGCGGACGCGCGGCGTTTGCGCACCCGGTATCTCGGCTTGGTGATCGAATGGGATGAGCGGCCCTTCGAATGGGTGATCAATCGCTCGTTCGGCGTGGAACGGATTTTTCAGCGTGGACCGTTCTCATGTATTTCCGCCCGATGCGAATTACGACCGGGAAACGGTTTAGGCACGCGTCTCACCTACGAGGTTTGGTTCACGCCCGCCAATGCGCTGGGTCGGGTCGCGTTGCTGGGCGGCGGGGCATCGTGGCAATTCCATCGTCCGTTTGACCGGGTTTTCCGTCATTACGACCAACGGGTGGCGGCGGGAAAATCGACTTCACCCCTCGCCAAATATTCCCGCTACAGCCCGGGTGGCGCGGCGCGGCTGGCGACCATTAAGGGCTCGCTGCTGAAGGAGCACGGACAAAATTTCGCGATCGTCAAACGACTTGCGGAGTTTATCGCGGAGGCTGACGACCTGGATTGTGAGCGTATTCGCGCCTACGCCCTGGCGGATCGCTGGAAAACAAACCGTCGCGAAACGCTGCGAGTGTGCCTATACGCGACGCGCGCGGGAATGCTCGATTTTCATTGGGACGCGCTCTGCCCGCATTGTCGCGGCGCCAAGACGGCCGCCAACACCTTGGCGGAGTTAAAAAGCGAGGTTCACTGCGACACGTGCCAGTTGGATTTCACCGCCGAGTTCGACCGGTCCGTCGAACTCACGTTCACGCCCAATCCCGCCATCCGGCGCGTGCCTCGGGTCGACTATTGCATTGGCGGACCGCAGCTCACGCCGCACGTCGTCATCCAACAAAC
>JAYVMJ010000201.1:0-1931 GCA_043759025.1 Verrucomicrobiota bacterium
CATCGTCAAATCAGTCACGATGGCGTGGAAACGTTGCGGCCTCGCCGTCACTTCGGACAACGCCTCTCTCGGATCGGTAAAGACCGTCGGGCGATAGCCCAACTGTTCAAGTTGTTTGGCAACATAAGTGGCCACCGAGGGCTCGTCATCCGCCACCAGAATTTCCTCGGCGTTTCCTCGCGGCACAACGTTGGTCTTTAGCAGGGGGGCCACCGGCTCGCTCGTGAGAGGAAAAAATAGATCGAAGGTAGTCCCGAGGTTTATTTGGCTGCGGACCCTCACCCCGCCATGATGGCTGTGCACAATTCCCTGGACAATCGAAAGCCCCAAGCCCGTGCCTTCGCCCGGAGACTTGGTGGTAAAGAACGGATCGAAAATACGCTCCAGCGTCGCGGCCGGGATGCCGCAGCCATTGTCGCTGACGGTGAGGCGCATGGCCGGTCCCGGCAAAAGTCCGGGCATTTCAGCCGAGAGGGTATCAGACACGTCTGTGGGCTCGAGGGTAACATCAACCCGACCGCCGCGACCGCGCATCGCGTGGGCGGCGTTCTGGCAAAGATTAATGACAATCTGATGGATCTGGGTGGAATCGGCCTGCACGTTGCCGTCAGTGAGTCGCGACGAAATTTCCACGGTCGTGGGAATCGAAGCCCGCACCAGCTTGAGCGCGTCGGCCACGGGCTCCGCGAGATCGAGGGGCACGAGGGTAATTTTCCGCTGGCGGGAAAAAGTGAGGATTTGCGCCACGAGATCCCGCGCCCGGACACCCGCCGCACGGATTTGATTCAGATCGGCTTTGAGCGCTTCGTTGTCCCCGGCAGAAAGGACGGCGAGCCCACAATAGCCGAGGATGCTCGTGAGCATGTTGTTGAAGTCATGCGCGATGCCGCCGGCGAGGGTGCCAAGACTTTCGAGCTTTTGGGCCTGCAGAAGTTGCGCTTCCAATCGCCGTCGGCGCTCAATTCCGGCGTTCAACTCTTGGGTTCGTTCCTCGACCAGCAATTCGAGCCTGACCTTTTCGCGTCTTTCCAAAATGGACGCGGTCCGCACCACCAGCACCGCCATCCCAATCACACCCACAACATAACCCAAATAAGCCCAGCCGGTCAGATACCAAGGCGGCAAAACCGTAAATCCGAGCACGGCTTCTCCTCCGACGATGCCACCCGCGCGGGGTCGGACCCGAAGTACATAATCACCCGCATTGAGATGGTTGAAGGTCGCGGATCCTCCTGTGCCGGTGGACGACCAGCGCGAATCCACTCCCTCCAGCTGCACTTCAAAATCCACCGCGGAACCAAACGGACTATTCGGGGCAACGAAGTGGGCGGAGAACGAACTGTCGCTCGAATCGAGCGGCGGCAGGGTCGCGGTCGTTGGAAATATCGTTCGGCCGCTCGAAGCAAAATTCAAGTGACTGAAAATCGCCCGAAACGGCACGATCGGGGCGCGGGGCAACGAAGGGTCGAAGCGAACCAAACGCCGGTCCGAGTGCATCCAGACCGTACCGGTCTTCTCGAAGACAAAGGAATAAGGCAGAAATCCGGGCGGCATCGGTTCTTCGAGATCGTGCCAGTTACCCCGCTCTCCCTCCAACACATGCACGGACCCGTTCGCCGTGATCCACACCCTGCCGAATGCGTCCCGTGCCGGCCGACCGGAGATATTCGTTATTCCGGGAAAATCACGGGCGAATTGTGCATCCACTTCGAATCGATGGCTGCTTTCCACAAAACGGAGAATCTGCCCACCAAGGTTGAAATTGACCCGCCCATTGAGCGAAAATATCTGCGCCCAGCCTTCAGGCAATCCATCGTTCTTGCCGTACGGTTCCACGACTGGCTTACCCTCCACCATCCGCGCGCGAACCACCCGCGCATTGCCTTGCTCGATCCAGGTGGATCCGTCCGCATCGGTTTCAAAACCATAAG
>JAYVMJ010000202.1:0-3296 GCA_043759025.1 Verrucomicrobiota bacterium
GCCACGTATAAGAATTACGTCGGCGTTGACGCGTGCATGGCGAACCTGATGCGGCCGGGCATGTACGGCTCGTACCACCACATCAGCGTGCCGGGGAAGGAAAATGGTCCGCGCAAAGTTTACGACGTCACGGGCTCGCTCTGTGAAAACAACGACAAGTTCGCGATTGACCGTGAAATCGCCGATCCAGAGCCGGGCGATTTGATGGTGATCCACGACACCGGCGCACACGGTCACTCGATGGGGTTTAACTACAACGGTAAACTCCGTTCCGCCGAAGTGTTCTGGCAGGGCGCCGACCAGTGGAAGCTGATTCGCCGGGCCGAAACGTACGCCGACCATTTCGCGACACTGGATTTCCCGGGCCTGAAAAAATAGGCGGGCGCATTTGGTGGTTCGCCGTTGACCAGGGGAACGCGCAGGGCCGCCGCCCCACGACTTCGCTCTGGGCCCTGAGCCTGTCGAACGGGCTTGCGGCGTGCCCGATCGGGTTGCGCGCAGAGGCCGCAGCAAGCGACGGCCCTGCCACCGGGCGGTTTTCGCGGAATTCCCAACTCGGAATCAGACCAGATGATCGACAACGGCGACGCCGGGGATTTGTTGGAAGTGTCGGTCGAACGTGAGCACAAGAGCGTCATGGGTAATGGCGCAACCGGCGATGGAAAGATCGGTGGCAGGCAACACGACGCCGCGGCGATCGAGCGTCCACGCGAGTGTTGCGGTTCGTTGCCACGCGCCGGGCGTCATGTCCAGAAACACCATCGTGCTGAAACGCAGGTCGAACCGGTTGCGCAGGTTCGGATCGCTGCGACCGCGCAGGACTTCAATCCAAACCGTGCCGCAGACGGCGAAATCATAATCGTCGGCTTGCTCGTCAAGCAGATCGAAGGGATCACGCCGCTGCGTCAGGGAGGTGATGTAGAAACTGCTGTCAATGAGCACCAGCATGACTCAAGCGGAAGGTTTTCCGTCGGACTCGGAAGTTGGCGGCTCGTTGAGCAGCATGGCGCGCTTGCGCGCGCGTCGGGCGTTGAGGGCGGCGTCCCATCGCTTGACGGCTTCCGGATCGATATCCGGCGGATCAATGAGATCGGACGGCTTGGGTTTGATGTCGTCGTCCCACTGTTGCGGAGAATCATAAAGCGGAGTGCGAAAAAGTTTCCGCTGTTTATGACGTCGTGCCAGATCGCGCAGCGCCATCTCGACTGCCTGTGTCTTGCTGGCGGCTCCGGTGAGATCCATCACTTGGGTGAGAACGTCTTCGTCGATATGCATCGTCATTTTCATGGCGATCATCGGTATGGTATACGTGCCATACCGCAAGCGAATAGTATGGTGTCGATGCCATCATATTAATGCATAGGATTTTATATTTATTGATTTGAATTCCTCGTCTTAAAGGGTTTTGCAGAGGATTAATCGAATGAGGCGATGACGGTCGGCGGTTGATGGATTCTCGTGCGCAGGCCGCCGCGAGCTCGTTTGACTGGCTCAGGGCCCTGCTGAACCGGAGCCATCGTTCCCCTGGGGGGTACACCAAGAGAGCAAAGGGCGGGAAGGGCCGATCCCCGGAATCAATCATCTGAATGGCTTGCCCACGAAAGCCACGGAAGTTCACGAAATGAATTTATGGGAAACTCTGGTGATAATCGCATGGCTATCTCGACCAATAAAAAGCCCCACGCTTTTAGGCGAGGGGCTGCAAATAAAACTACGCGAACGATTCGTCCGGCTTACTTCTTCTTGTCCGCAATCGCGGCTTGGGCGGCGGCGAGACGTGCGACCGGCACGCGGTAAGGCGAGCAGGACACGTAGTTGAGACCGAGCTTATGGCAGAACTTCACTGAATCAGGATCACCACCGTGTTCGCCGCAGATGCCGAGCTTGATGTCAGGGCGGGTCTGGCGGCCTTTCTCGATGGCGATCTGCATCAGCTGGCCAACACCGGTCTGGTCGATCGAAGCGAACGGGTTCTTCTTCATGATCTCGGACTCTTGATAAGCGCCGAGGAAGGAACCGGAGTCGTCGCGCGACATGCCGAGAGTGGTCTGCGTGAGATCGTTCGTGCCGAAGCTGAAAAACTCAGCGGTCTTTGCGATTTCGTCGGCGGTGAGGGCACCGCGTGGGATCTCGATCATGGTACCGACGGAGTAGGAAATCTTAACTTTCTTTTCCTTTTGCACTTCAGCGGCAATGCGGTGAACGAGCTCGGTCTGGAGATCGAGTTCCTTCTTGAAGCCGACGAGTGGGATCATGATCTCCGGCTTGGCTTTGAAGCCAGCCTTCGTCGCGTCAGCCGCGGCCTCGAGCACGGCGCGGGCCTGCATCGCGGTGATTTCCGGATACTTGATGCCCAGACGGCAGCCGCGGAAACCAAGCATCGGGTTGAACTCATGGAGTTCGTGCACGCGGTGCTCGATCTTCTTGACGTCGATCCCGAGTTTCTTCGCGAGATCGGCCTGCGACTCCTTCGTGTTTGGAAGGAACTCGTGCAGGGGCGGGTCGAGGAAACGAATTGTCGCCGGCAAGCCCTTGAGGGCCTTGAAGATTCCGTAGAAGTCGTCGCGTTGATAAGGCAGCAACTTCGCGAGAGCTTTTTCGCGCTCGGTCAGGCTGTCGGCGAGAATCATCTCGCGCATGGCGTCGATGCGGTCGCCTTCGAAGAACATGTGTTCCGTGCGGGTGAGGCCGATGCCAACCGCGCCGAACGCGACTGCCTGTGAGGCTTGCTCGGGGGTGTCGGCGTTGGTGCGAACGGAGAGCTTGGTGGCTTGCGCGCACCATTTCATGAGCTGGACGTAGCTCTTGAATTTCTCGGTGGCTTGCGCGGCTTTGTCGCCGTGGATAAGGCCCGCGATGATCTCGGACGGAGCGGTCTTGATCTGGCCGGCGTACACGACGCCGATGGTGCCGTCGATCGAGAGGAAGTCGCCTTCACCGAACGTCTGGCCTGAAACCGTCACCGTCTTCTTGTCGTAATCGACCTGAAGGGCAGCGGCGCCGCAGACGCACACCTTGCCCATCTGGCGGGCAACGAGGGCGGCGTGCGAGGACACCCCACCGCGAGCGGTGAGAATGCCTTCGGCGGCGATCATGCCGCGAAGATCTTCCGGGGAAGTCTCGACGCGAACGAGGAGAACTTTTTCGCCCTTCTCGGCCGCGATGACGGCGCGATCAGCGTTGAAATATATCTTGCCCGTGGCGGCACCCGGGCCGGCGGGAAGACCGTTGGCAATCACGGTCGCTTTCTTGACGTCGGCGAGATCGAAGATCGGCGCGAGCAATTGCTCGAGCTG
>JAYVMJ010000203.1:0-3466 GCA_043759025.1 Verrucomicrobiota bacterium
CACCGCGCCATAAAGCGCCCATGATTACCGGAGGAAACCCGGCCAACGGCAGGGTTTTCACATCGCGCACTTTCAATTTGGGCTCAACGGCTACGTTGAGCCCAATCCCGTCGCCGTTTGCGACGTAGCGCGTCACCAAATCAAGCGACGTCGTCTCCACAATCTGCGGCCAGCTCACGCCGCGTCGCTTGAGCACGCGGAAAAAACTGCGGACGATGCCGGAATTTTCCGGCAGGCAAATGAGCGGTTCGCTGATTTTTTTCCGCGCCAAAAGTTCCTCGGCCGACTTCACGCCGGATGATCGGTGTACTTGCAGCACCAATGGCAGCGTGGTGAACCGCGCCATTTTAAAACCCGCTGGCGCGCGGGGCGGCAGCGGCGCGAAAGCAATGTCGATGTCCCCAGCCCTCAGCCACGTTTCCACCTCGGATTGAAATCCCGTCGAGCGCAGGCTGAAGCGCAATTGCGGAAACTCCGTCCGCAAACGCCGCATGACCACCGGCAGATGATCGCGCAATACCACTTCGGCTCCGCCAATCCGCAGTTCCGGTTGGGCCGCACGTCGAAGTTCAACCGCCACTCCGTCCAAACCCTCGAAGAACGGCTGCACATGCGCGAACAGCCGCGCGCCGGCCCACGTGAGTCGAAACGGACTTCGCTCAAAGAGCTTCACACCGACGTCCTGTTCGAGTTTTCCCATCTGCCCGCTCACCGCCGGTTGTTGAATGCCGTAGGGAATTTTCCGCACGGCCGCGCTGATGCCGCTGTGCTTCGCCACGTAGTAGAACAGCTCGAGGTGATGAACGTTCATGCGGGGACCACGAAGCCCGTCCCGGGTAGAGCGCGCAACGATGTTTTCCAAACCGCGCGCCGCCCATCACCAAAAACGATGGCGGCCATCAGGCTTATCGAATCACGCCCATTTCGGATTTCGGATATTCTATCGGGGTACCAGCCAAACAAGACCAACCCTCATTATTCCATGCATCTGCTCATGACCGTTTCTCTCATCGTCGTTGAAATCATGCTCGTGGTCGTCCTCGCCGACTTTCTCGCCGGCGTCATCCATTGGTCCGAGGACGCCTACTTCACCGAGGACACGCCGGTCATCGGACCGCTTTTTATACGGCCCAATATCGTGCATCACCACTTCCCGCGCTTTTTCACCCGCCTGAGCTGGTGGCAAAGTTCCTGGGACCTGACCTTGATCGGCGGCGCGCTCCTGCTCATCGCGTGGCCGCTCGGTTTCCTGTGCTGGCAACTCGGCCTCTTTGTCGTCCTCAGCATCAACGCCAACGAAGTCCACAAATGGTCCCATCGCACGAAGGCGGAAAACGGCCGGTTGATTTCCAAATTGCAGGAGTGGCACGTCCTGCAAACGCCGCGCCATCACGGGCTGCATCATTCGGACCCCAAGAACACATACTATTGTCCGATCACGAATCTCGTTAACCCCATCCTGGAACGCGTTCACTTCTGGGACCATGCCGAAGCCATCGTCGAAAACCTCACCGGCGCGACCCATCGTTCCGACACTGCGGTGCGCGGTAAAGGTCCGGGCCCCGAATGGCTCACCGCTTTCCGTCCCGTGCCGAAACAACCCTGCGCCGCGCCGTGTGCGTCGTGCCTCAAAGGCGGCGACAATCGTCCCTGCCCCAAAGCAGCCCTTGCCGCCACCCGGACAAAGTCGCCCTCGAAGAATCCCCTTTTGCTATCCGGTTTGATCCGCGAAACTTCATGATTACTCTTTCGGCCGTGCCCAACCTCTACGACGCCCACCAGCATTTTCATTTCGATCAGCTCACGCCGCACCGCGCTGCCATCGCGGCCGATCTCGCAAGCATCGGTTTGAAAACCGCCGTGGTCAACGGCACGAACGAGGAGGAATGGCCGGTCGTCGCCGGCCTTGCCAACGGTTACACGTGGATCCTGCCCAGCTGTGGCATCCATCCATGGGACAGCGGTAACCGCTCGAGCCAATGGCTCGCGACCCTGCGCCAACAACTGCTCGCCGATCCGCGCGGGGGTGTCGGCGAAGTCGGCCTCGATCGTTGGATCATCGACGGCGTCAAGCCCGACGATCCCCGCATCGCGGGCATGCGCGTCGCTTCAATCGAGGAACAGGGAGAAGTCTTCGCCGCTCAGCTCTCGCTCGCAGCCGAACTCAACCGGGCGGTTTCGATCCACTGCGTTCAGGCTTGGGGAAAACTGTTGGAAATCCTCCAAGCCACGTCGCGCCCCTCGCGCGGTTTCCTGCTGCACGGTTACGCCGGCCCAGCGGAAATGCTCGCCGACTTCACCGCGCTCGGCGCTTATTATTCGTTCAACATCCAGCTGGTTGAACCCAAACACGCTGCCCGCCTGGAAAATTTCCGCCAGATCCCGGCCGACCGCCTGCTGGTGGAAACCGACGCGCCCACGAAGGCGCCCGTCGGAAAAGCCAATCGCTTTCCGCTTCCGGCTGCGGCCGATGGTTCTGAGGTCAACAATCCTGCCAACGTCATCGTCGCCTACGAAGCGCTCGCGACTCTTCGCGGAACGACGACCGATGCGCTCGCCGCGCAAGTGGAGAAAAATTTCACGACGCTGTTTCTTTGATTCAGGCGAGCCCGCTTATTTCACCCTCAGAATGACAACGGACGTCACTCTGTTTGCTGGAGCCGCAGCGACCCCGCTGCGGTTGACGAGCGAACCACCGCGAGGTCGCCGTGGCTCCATGAAATAGTCAGGATAGAAATCTCCCAACGAATTGATCATCCGTGCCCATCTGTGAAATCCGTGGTTTCAGCTGCGGAATTTAGGTTCAAGCGCGCTCGCGTCCGATCCCCAACGCCACGCGCCGAACGACTTCACCGGCTGCGGCAAATCCGAAGGCTCCGGTGATAAATACCGCGGTCCCGAAACCGGTGGCACAATCCAGACGCAGATTCGAGCCCTCCTCGGGTTCGGTTGAACAAGTCCCGTCCGCCCACGGAAACACCGGTTGTTCCTGAGTCGAGACGCACGGAATTCCATAATAATTCCCCTCGCCCTTCGCAAAGCCGTAGTCGCGCCGCAGCTTCTTGCGCACCTGCCGCAACAATTCGTCGCCGTGCGAATCGCCGAAATCGCTCACCCGGATTCGCGTCGCATCGCGCCGGCCTCCTGCGGCACCGACCGTCACGACAGGTTGATCGCGTTGCGTGCACTCGGCGATCAACAGCGCTTTGTTCGACATCAAATCGACGCAGTCGACAACCCAATCGAATTTCACCGCGAGCAGCTCCACGGCGGTTTTGGCCGTGAAATACTCGGGCCGAATCGTCACTGCACAGCCGGGATTGATCAATTTGACGCGTTCCGCCAACGCCTCAACTTTCGGACGGCCGATATTGCCATCGAGCGCGGGGAGCTGGCGGTTGACATTCGTCAGACAAACGTCGTCGAGATCGATCATCGTGATCGCGCCAATCCCCGAGCGGGCCAA
>JAYVMJ010000204.1:0-7966 GCA_043759025.1 Verrucomicrobiota bacterium
GATGCCGGCGGTAAAATCCCTGCATCAAGCTTCGGACGCCAACACCAAGCCCGAGTACATCATGGGCCATTCGTGCCAGGCGCTCGCTCTGCTGGTCAAGATCGGGCAAAGTTTTCAGCCGATCCCGCTCACGGCGCGGCCTTCACGAAGGCCGCGTGTTTTCAAACCGCGACCAGAGCACGTTGCCCGATAAACTGCTGCGCCTCCTCGCGGCCCTGCAACTGGCGGAGCCGGTGCTGCTCGTCGCGGTGATTCATCCTCAGCGCGGCCGAATCCTGCTCCTCTGCACCGACGTAACCCTGGCGCCGGCGGAGATCATCCGGCTCTACGCCCTGCGTTTCAAAATCGAGGTCACGTTCAAACAAGCCCTGCACGGCGTCGGCACCTGGGCCTATCATTGCTGGATGCGCGGCATGACTCCGCTGCGCCGGTTTCAAGGCGACCCATCTCTCCATCACCAAACCGACCGCTATCGCGCCGCGATCCGGCGCAAGCTCGACGCCTATCACCGGCACATCCAAGTTGGGCTCGTCGCGCAGGGTCTGCTCCCATGCCTCGCCGCCACCCAGCCGAAGCTGGTCTGGCAATACTTCGGCTCGTGGTTGCGGACGGTGCGCACGCCGCATTGTCCATCGGAAATGGCCGTCGCCTGCGCCCTCAGAAACAGCCTGCCGGAATATCTTGCCGCTCTACCCCAAGACCCAACCTTCGCGATATTCCTCCGACTGCGGATTGACCTCTCACGCATCGAGGGCACCAGCCTCGCCGCCGCTGCTTAATCCCCCCAACGAATCCGGCACGCTCAAGTAGACTTGTAGACTTTACTTCGTTGAGAATGACAAACGGGGTTCGGAAACATTTCCAATAGCCTCAGACAACCTGATCCAGAGGAATCAGGTTGAGCTCAACTCCTCTGCGAAAATGTCTGGTTAGGACAAGCCATTTTCTGATTCCACATTCGCTGGATCGCGCCACAAGTCATTCGCGTGGCGGCTGAAATTCCGGTAGTGGGGTCAGGAATATTTTTCGCCGGGCCCAACAAACCGGACTGAAGATGTCTCGCGAAGGAGTTGAAGGAGGCGAAGGAATCCGAGTTCACTGGCCTTCGTAAACTTTCCCTCCTTCGCGAGACAATTTCTGTTTCAAGCTCAGCTCGTTTCCGCTCTCTCCAACCTTGCACGGGCTGGGATCAGGATGTCTGAGCCGGTAGCGTGTCGTTTTCGGAATAGTTACAGAGCCGAGCCGAGAGTGCGGACACCGAGAGCACGGAGGAACGAGAGATCCAATTTTTATGATCGGAGATTGGCTTCGTGCTCTCGGTGTCTGCACTCCGCGTACTCTGTGACGCAAAACGCTTCCGGAAGTAGGCCTGACAAGAAAATTTAGGTGTTACTGAATACTCGTCGTGGGTCTCACCAATCGTCCGAGCGGAAAGGCGCGGCGGGTAATTGCGCGCCGTTGTACAGCGAGACGTCGGGACTGTTACTCCAAGCATAACGTACGGCGATTGGCTCTGGTACCTTCGCTGAGGATACGATGATGGTTTCTCCTTCGATGCTGGCGTTCGCGGCGTGGAAAATCCGGTCAGCTCCGGCCAGTTCAAATCCCGGAACGGAATTTTGTCGGGTGAAGCTATTTTTCGCATGCGTGAAATTCACGCGCATCGCATGTCCTTCGCGGGTGGCGGATTCGAAGGTCGGTCCGCTTCCTTCGACGGGTAATTGATAAACACCCGCTTCAGCGGCCGCTGCGAGACGCTCGCCGACGGGTTGTTTGTTCGTGGGATGAAGATTGCCGGCTTCACCGACATCGATCGTCACGGCGACGCCAACCGCGGGCAATTTGAGCGCAGCGTTTTGGGCTTCGCGCAACTCGGCCCAATTGCGGCCGTCGGCGTTTCCGTCGGCGTAGTTCGGCAGTTGAACGTAGAGGAAAGGAAAGTCGCCTTCGCCCCAGGTTTTCCGCCAGTCGCGGATCATGGCGGGAAACAATTCGGCGTATTCGCCCGCGCGGCCAACATTTGATTCGCCCTGATACCAGATCGTGCCGCGGATCGCATAAGGGACGAGCGGAGCGATCATCCCATTGAACAATCCGCCGGGCGCGTAAGCCGTTCCGGGACCAACGGGCGGATGCGGCCAGGGCAACCGATTTAGTTTTCCCCTCGTGCGCGAGGCCTCGTCGGCCTTGCGCCAGGCAGCGTCCAGCGCGGGATGGGCCGCCTGTTTTTCGGGAAACACTTTCAACGCGGCCTGCCATTCGGCGTTGAAGCGCGGCCAAGCCTTCGTCGTGCGCAAGATCGGTTCGGCGATCCATGATTCGATCGGCGTGCCGCCCCACGAACTGTGAATAATCCCGACAGGCACCTTGAGTTTCGCCGCCAACGCTTTCGCGAAAAAATAACCGACGGCGGTAAAGCTTCCGGCGGTTTCGGGTGTGGCTGGTTGCCAGCCGCTGGTCTTCGCGGTCGTGGCGGGTGAATCGGCGGGCGAGTGTTCGATCCGGAGATGACGAATCAACGGGAAGGTGGCGCTGGCGACCTCTTCCTTGCCGTTCCGCGCGAGATTGAGCGGCCATTCCATGTTGGATTGGCCCGACGCCAACCAGACTTCGCCGACGACCACGTCGTGTAAAACGATCGCGTTTTGACCGACGACCGAAAGCTCGGCACCGCGCGCTTCCGCCGGCATCGGGCTCAAGTTTACCGACCATCGTCCGTCAGCAGCGGCCGTGGTTTGCAGTCTCTGATCGTGAAACGTGACGGTGATTTTTTCGCCGGCTGTGCCCTGACCCCAGACGGGCACGGGAAGGTTGCGTTGGAGCACGGTGTGGTCGGTGAAAGGAGATGCGAGCATGACTTCGGCAAGACAAACGTGAGGGACGGTGACAGCCACGGCGGAAGCGACGAGGCTGATGTAAAACAGGCGCGGCAGGTTCATGGAAAACGCCGGCACTCAACCGCTGCGGGCCCGAATCGGCAACAGGCATTTGCGTCGAGGAATCAATCCGGACTCCGGGGCAAGCGTGCTGGCGATGACGGAAAAAGTGTAAGGAATGCAAGGTGGGTGCGCTTGCCTTCAGCGCCTTCGAACGGGCCGTTGGGGGCAACGGCCCCTACCGCTGATGCCGCTCTGATGACGGAAAAAGAGTGTAACGAATGCAGGATAATCGGCGTTTGCCTCCCGGCTGCAGGAGTGTTTTGTCCGGTGCACCATGCTCTATCATTGCGTCTACTTTTGGTTGAAACCTGAACTCACCGCCGCGCAACGCGCCGAATTTCGCCGCGGCGTCGAAACGCTTAAAGGCGTCAAATCCGCCGGAAAAGTTTCCATCGGCATTCCTGCCGGCACGACGAAGCGTCCGGTGATCGATCACAGTTACGACGTGGCGTTGATCGTGGAGTGTCGCGATGTGGCGGCCGAGGCCGCTTATCAAGTCGATCCAATCCATCTGGCGTTCGTCGAGAGCTGCAAACATCTTTGGACGCGCGTTCAGATTTACGATTCGCAATAACCAACGGAGCGTCCCTTCGTGCCCGCGCTTTCCGGACAAGTCGTGATCATCACCGGTGCCTCATCGGGCATCGGTGAAGCGATTGCGCGACGGTTGGCGCGCGTGGGCGCGAAAATTGTCATCACGGCGCGGCGTCCCGAGCAGCTGAACGCGCTCGCCCGCGAGCTCGATCCCAGTGGCGCGAGCGTGCTGGCGATGGTGGGAGACGTCACCAGCGATACCGTCCGCCGCGCGCTCGTCGCCGAGGCATTGAAGAAATTCGGCCGGATTGATGCCCTCGTGAACAATGCCGGTTACGGCACGCGCGGTCCGCTCGAACTCGTGCCGGTCGAGGCGATCCGCCGTAATTTCGAGACGAACGTCTTTTCGCTGATTGCGCTGACGCAGCTCGTAATCCCGGCGATGCGGGAGCGGGGCGGCGGTTGTATCGTGAACATCGGTTCGGTGGCGGGTCGGATTGCCCGGCCGCTTTCCTCGGTGTACGATTCGACGAAGCACGCACTCGAGGCACTCACGGACGGACTCCGCGGGGAAATGCAACCCTTTGGCGTGCGCGTGTCGCTCATCCGCCCGGGTTTTATCGCGACTGAATTCATTTCCGCAGCGGACAAGGCGTCAGGGGAATTCACTGGCACCGTCGGACCCTACGAACCGTTCTGGGCGGCGACGCGCGCCGGCATCCAAAAATTGCGCAGTGTGGCCGGCGTGCCGGACGATATTGCGCGGCTGGTTGAGAAGGCGCTCGCGTCGGATAATCCAGCGCCGCGTTACAATGGGCCGTTTCACGCGAAGGTTTTCCTGTTCGCGAAATGGCTGATCCCGGATCGGTTGATCGAATATGTTCTTCGGATGAAGAAATGAGGGTGGGTCGACGGTGAATCGAGGGTGGAACGCGACTTCCGGGCGCGTTTTCCCGGGCTGGAGTTTCAATCAGCGCGCCCGGAGGTCGCGCTCCACCTAGTCCGCGGTTGCGGCCGGCGGGGATTTGGTGGCGAGAAAGGCGTGGAGTTGTTCGGCGAATTTTGGGCCGAAGCCGGGCGCGGCACCGATTTCCTTCACCGTGGCGGCGCGGAGTTTTTCGAGGGAACCGAAGTGGCCGAGCAGCGCGGTGCGACGCACCGGGCCCAGACCGGGAAAATCATCGAGCACGCTTTCCTTGATTTTGCGGGAGCGAAGATCGGCGTTGTACGTGTTGGCAAAACGATGCGCTTCGTCGCGAAGGCGTTGGAGCAAATTCAACGCGGGATGGTTGAGCGGGAGATTCAATGGCGCGCGCTCGTCGGCAAAAATGATCGTCTCCATTTTCTTCGCGAGGCCGATCATCGGCGGCGGCGCACAATCGATGGCGACAAACGCTTTCAACGCGGCGGCGATTTGTCCGCGGCCACCGTCGATGACGACCAGATCGGGGAATATTTTCTTCTCGTCCCGCAACCGGCGATAGCGGCGGCCGACGACTTCCTCCATCGCGCGAAAGTCGTCGTTGCCGATGAAACTCTTAATCGAAAAACGACGGTAATTATTTTTGTCGGGCCGGCCGTTGGTGAAATGCACCATCGACGCGACGACGAACGTGCCGGAGATGTGCGAGATGTCGAAACACTCCAGATTCTTCGGCAGCGTCGGGAGGTTGAGCGCGGTTTGCAGCGCGGCCAACGCTGTTTGATCCGGCTGTAATTGCACGACTTCGCGGCTGAATTTTCGCGTGGGCGAAAGCGTTCGCTCGAGGGCGAGCACGATGTCGCGAAGTTCGGCGGCTTTTTCAAATTCCTGTTTGCCGGCGCGCGCCATCATTTCGGTGCGGAGCGAAGCGAGCCATTCGCGGCTTTTGCCATCGAGGAAATCGGCGGCTTGCACGACGCGTTCGCGGTACGCCGTCGTCGTGACGGTGTTGGGCCAACCGTAAAGCTCGGAGCGCACGTCGTCGTAAAGTTGCCAGGTGTCGGCGGAGATTTTCTTCGGCGAGGAATCGCCGAGCAACACGCCGAACTTTGCGCGCATCGTCGCGAGCGTCTTGCGCAACAATCCGGAATGGGCAAACGGCCCGAAGTAGCGCGAGCGGGTATCTTTTTTGAAACGCGTGAGGACGAACCGGGGAAGTTCGACTTCGAGATCCAGCCGGACCAGCAGGAAGCGTTTGTCGTCAGTGAAGTCGGTATTGTACTTCGGCCGCCACTGTTTGATCAGTTTTCCTTCCAGTAAAAGCGCCTCGGGCTCGGACTTGACCTCGAGAATTTCGAGATCGGCGATCATCTCGATCAAGGTCCGAATTTTAGGTTGATGGTGGAGCGCGCGGGATCGGCCGGCCTGGAAGTAGGAGGAAACGCGTTTTTTAAGACTCTTGGCCTTGCCGACATAAATAATGCGCCCGAGACGGTCCTTCATTAAGTACACGCCGGGACCGTCCGGCAAGGCGCGGACCTTTTCCTTGAGTGCGTCAGTATGGCGTGGATCAGGCATGATCAGGGCAGGGGAATCGCCGGCGAGGGAGACTGTCTGCGAGACTACCGCTGGATTGATCAGTTGTGGTTTAGTCGCAACGACAGAAAGCGCGTCATCCTCACCAGCCGGCTGGCATTTTCAAAAAAACGGGGTAAGTTCCCCAGTACACACACCGTATGGCTACTATTGAACCGTCAAATTCGCGCCGCGTCGCGCCGCGTTATGAGTTGCTCACTTTGGGTGACGAGCTGCTGTTGGGGCTGACCGCCAACGGGCATTTGACGTGGATCGGGGCTGAGCTCGGCCGGCGCGGGGTGATGTTGGCGAGGAACGTGACCATCACGGATGAGGCGCACGCGATCGCCGAGCAGTTTCGCGAAAGCTGGGCGAAGGCGGATGTGATTATTACCACGGGCGGACTTGGGCCGACTTGTGACGACCGCACGCGCGAGGTGCTCGCGGAAGCGTTGGGGCAGAAATTGGTTTTTGATCCGGCGATCGAGCAGACCATTACCGACCGTTTTGCGCGGTTCAACCGCAAGCCCACGGCGAACAACCTGAAACAGGCTTACAAGTTTGAGCGCAGCGAAGTCCTGGCCAACGCGAATGGCACCGCGCCGGGCCTTTGGGTGCAACAAGACGGGAAAGTGCTGATCATGCTCCCGGGACCGCCCAATGAACTCCGACCGATTTTCAAGGAGCAGGTGATTCCGCGACTGGCGGCGCTCGGACTGCTTTCCGAAAGCGAAGCCTACATCCAGATTCGCACGGCTGGCGTGGGCGAGTCGGCGTTGGAAACGAAATTCCAACCGTTGTTCGATCGGTATCCCGAGCTGGGTATCGCGTTTTGTGCGCATCTCGGGCAGGTGGATTGCCGGATCAGTTCACCGGATGGGCGTTATTCGATGGATGTCTTGCGCAGTCTCGCGAACGAGTGCGCCGGGTTGCTTGACGAGGATTTTGTGTGTTTTGGCCACGATAGCATGGTGAAAGTCGTCGCGGACGAACTTCGCGCGCAGGGCCGAACGCTGGCGGTGGCGGAATCGTGCACGGGCGGATTGCTCGCGAATTCCTTTACGGATGTTTGCGGCGCGTCGAAATTTTTCCAAGGCGGCATTGTTTCCTACAGCAACGATTCGAAGATGTTGTTGCTGGATTGTCCGGAGTGTCTGCTGTCCCAGCATGGAGCGGTCAGCGCGGAATGCGCGGTGGCGATGGCGACGGGTGTCGCGGAACAACTCGGCGCCGATTTTGGCGTGGCGATCACGGGGTTTGCGGGACCGACGGGCGGAGTGGGCGAAAATCCCGTGGGGACGATTTTTATCGGCATGCATGCGCCGGGCGGCGACTGGTCGAAGAAACTGACTTATCCCGGCCCGCGTTGCGCGGTGAAGGAAAGAGCCGTGACGGGGGCGATCGATTGGTTGCGCCGCGAAGTCGTGAAGGAATCGCGCAAGGCGTCGATCCAGTTGGCGAATTAGCCTGAGTCGGAACAAGGCAATCGGTGTGGCCCACGAAACACACGAAATGACACGAAAAGAGGCGATTTCGGGCAAACCCAACCCGGTTTTTATCTCACCAAATGGTAAACTTAATGGGACAACGAATCGCTGCGCGTCCGTCTGATTTTCGTGCCGCATACCTGTGTTTCGTGGGCAAGTTTTCTGGCTGGATCCGCCTTAGCCAAAAGCCATACGCTCGGATTTAACCACAGAAGACGCAGAACACACAGAATTAACATGTTTGAGGTTATAAAAGAATCGATTGATTGGGCTCCAAATGGTGGGCGCATCGGTCGGCTCAGAGCTGAATTCCTTACGCTGATTTCTGTGTATTCAGTGTGTTCTGTGGTGCTCTACTGAATTGTTCCGGCGGAGCGGAACGGGTCGGCGTGCGTGAACGAAAAGAAAAACCGCGCGGAGGCTGGATTTGGCTAAGAATTTTCGTGCGCTTTCGTGTTTTTCGTGGGCAAATTCCGGCTCATGCCGACTGCGACCAAAAACTTCGTCTT
>JAYVMJ010000205.1:0-2690 GCA_043759025.1 Verrucomicrobiota bacterium
GTCCAGACCGACTTGTTTTTTTTGTAGCGTTCCGGATCAGCTCGATACTCAGCCAGCGACCGTTGAATCAAATCGCCCGTCTCTCCGCGGAGTAAGGACTCCCGACTGAGGAGTAGAATGGCCGTAGTCGCTGACCGCACCCGATCATCGTTCCATTTGATTTTTAGTCGCACAGCTCTTTTTCCCGGATTCTTTTCGACAGGTCAATAGGGCACATCTCCGGCCGTTTCGGAGTGCAATGGATGTTCAACTGCGCCGCGAGGCAGCTCTCCTAATACCGGATTATGATTGTCCGAGGCTTTGTGTTATCCAGAACGAAGTCGGCGTAGTGCGATGATTCGGAACGGACGATATCATAGTGGACCGCGGTGTTGTTCACTTCCACGGATTTGACGGACTCGATCTGCGGCGGAAGCAGAAAGGGGCAGTCGATGGAGTTTCCACTGCCGGTGATCGTTGCGCGAATTTCGCGGGCGGCAGGATCGTTTGTATAGCGATAAGCCACATAGCCGGTCGAGGCCGCATACCGCACCGTCGCCTTGATCGAGCGGCCTCGTCCAAATCCCAGCGCGGGGCCAAGACGGGATGGGAATAGGCAGGGCTGATTTGTTTCGATCGCAACCGGCAAGGTGGTGGAGCGTTAGTCGAAAAAGCTGACGGGGTGCGGTCAGGCCCGCTGGAGTGTGGGCATAAGTCAACGAATGCTCTCGACTGAGGCCCAACAACATTTGCTCCGGACCGCGCGCCTTGAGCTGGTGCCGGCGTGCGAATTGACGCGCTGGAACGAACTGATGGAGCAGCACCATTACCTGCACGACGCGACGCTCGTCGGGGCCGTGTTGCGCTACGTCGCGGTGGATGAGCACGGCGAGTGGCTCGCGTTGCTCGGTTATAGCCGTGAGCCCAGTCCGTATCAATGCGGCAGGGTCGCTGACTCAACCGTCTTCGGCTCGGCCGCGACTTCTTCGGTTGCGAGCAAAGGTGGGCCCCTTTGTGCGTCGACCGAGACAGTTTCAATTGGATTGGGCTGGAGCCGGCGGCCAAGCATTTTTGCCAGTGAACCGAAGCGGTTGCCATCGATGCTAAGTTCGGCGCTGAGGAGAATCTCGGCCAGTAAAACGAGCACTGGATTGACCAAGGCACCTTCCGTGGTGCAGGCCGCCGCGGGAGTTGAAACAATGTGTTTTCGGCAGATGGAAGGACGGCTCTCATAGACCCGGCAGGCGCCCTCGGCGGAAAGAAAAACGCATCGGTTTTCGGGGCTGCCGAAGCGCTTCCATTCGGGGCTGCGGCGTTCCCGGGCGGCTTGGATTTTGAGCCGTTCGAGGTCGATGCCGATGCCACTTTGCACGGCTTCGTACAGGACCGCGGCTTCGTTTTCGGTAACCTCGACCTCATAGTGGCAGCATCCGGAGCATCCCTTGTGGCAGCTGTTGGTGAACTGCGAGGCGGCCTTTAGCTCGCGATTCATCAACTGATGCAGGGCCCTGCCACGTTCGACGCCGGCCTGGAACTCGAGCAACTTGGCGGTGAATTTTGCAAAGACGCTCCGGATGTTCGCGATTAACTCGGTAAATTCCGACGGCGGCAGCAGCCCCCTGTGCTGATTAACCGCAGCTTGCAATTGGGGCGTGGGCCTAGCCATGAAGGCCAGCGGATTCTCGGGAACATCAGGGGTGGAGATGGCTGGATTCATCGGCGGTCGCGGATTGCGTGAGGGAAAAACGTAATGAGCATTTTGTGTGCGGTCAGTGGTTCACGGGAATTGCACGGCTATTTTTTTGAATCCGTGTCGACTAGAGGGAATTGATTACAGGGCCGTAATTCCGTCCACAGCGGTGGTGACAGTACTGCCGGTTGCGCCGGCCGGCTGGGCGATCTCGGCAAACGGATCGTCGGCATCCTGATCATTACTGTGATGGTGGTGATGGTGCGCTTTGGCGGATTGCTGAAGGTTGGCCATCGCAGTTTGTGCGCTGGTCAAGTCGCCCGCTTGCAACGCGCTCGAAAGCGAGGAGAGCGCACTGGAGGCAGTGCCGGAAGGGGTCGAGGCGGTTCCGGCCTGCAATTGGGCCTGCAATTGCGGAGCGTCCTGCAAGAGGGTGGCAAAATCGTTTTGCGCACTGGCAAGGTCGCTTCCTTGCAAATCACGTTTGAGGGACTTCAGGTCGTTTTTGGCCAGGTTTTGGGACGAACAACTGGGAGCCGTGATACTTGACGCGGAAGTGATGCTGTTGATGGACATGGATGCGGTCTCCGGTCAGGTTGAATTTTTTGGAGCAGTTCGCCCGCTCGCTGCGGAGGAAGAAGCCTTGGCGAACCACTCGATAATGCTGGCCCCTGAGCTCATCCCGTGCCCCGGGAAAACGCGAAATCACATCTATCTAAAACGGAGATATTTAGATGAAATCATTGTTTCTTCCCGCCAAGGATGATGGCCAGTGTCGACGGCCAACGGCAGAAATTACCGCCTATGCCGTTCGACTAGCAGCCTGTCGGACTTTGCCGACTAAAGGCGTCTACAGATAAATATTCGCCTTCGAATAAATTTTTTCGGGCAAATACGTGGTGTCAGATAGCCTTCATTTTCTAAGTCCGACAGGCTGCTAGTATTACTCCGTTAAGTAATTGATTGCATTTCTTCCCCCGCCCGATTCCAATCTGGCGCATGGAATGGTCCGGTCCGCTTT
>JAYVMJ010000206.1:0-1960 GCA_043759025.1 Verrucomicrobiota bacterium
CCTGGGGAGGAGGGATGAATGATTGGGCGATCTGATATTGCGCCGACGAGGAAGTGTTGTCCGTGCTGATCGTCGTGCCCCAATAAACCATGATCAGCAAATCAGCGTGATTCGGATCTGACTTGGCGCACGGCGCGTAATTCTGCGTGGCCAGCGTGGGTGCGATGGCTTGAAGGACGTCGCTGAACCGAAGCATATCGATCGAGAAATCTTTTTGAAGGCCACTTTGATTGCCGCCCTCGCCAAAAGCGTAAGTTTCCAGTTTAAATCCGCCGCCAGGGAGCACCGTGCGGGAGTAACCGGGACTGACACTCGAATAGACGGAAACGACCTCATCGCTTTGTTCGGCGCCGACCGTTGGGGAAATCAGCCAGCCAGACCCGTTTAAAAAAAGAACGGCAATGAGGGCGCGCAACGAATTTATCCGGGGAGCTAATGGCAAGGGAAGTAGTTGCACACCTTGATTCATGGTGAGTCGCTGGTTTCGTACAAACGTACAATCATTTCCGTGCGGTCGCAGGAAGGCTGGACCAGAAATAGGTGCGCATCATTGGTTGGTACCGACATAACACCGCGGTCGCCATTTACCCTTCGGCCATCCGAAAAAAATTCGCCTTGGCGTTTCTTATTTGTAACTCAATCCCACTGGCCTGTGAATGCGTCCTTCGGGGATTTTTCGTGGCGCTCACCGTATTGACGACCACGCCTTGCGCTGCCGATTCGATTTCCCACGGGATTAACCGCGATAGCGAGCGAAGACAAAGAAGTAATATTCCACCGAATCATCGAAGTGCCGACCAAGTCGATGGCTCCACGAGCAATAACCGTTTTACGTGCTGGAAAAGAGCATGATCCCTCCGGGAAAAGAGTCGCGGCGTGAGCTGGGATGGGTCCGGACTATGGACGCTTCGACCGTATAGTACGGGTACGGTGATCGGCGAGACTTCAAGGCTCGTGAATTAAGTGGAGCTTCCCCATGGGGTGGGTCTGCGGCTCGTTCGCTGGCGGGCGGGCCGAAATTGCGCGGGCTGCTGGGTGGCTCCCAACCAAATGCGCTGGGAAGCCCCTAAAGAATTTTCGGCCGGCGCAATCAAGGCATCTCGATAGCTGATTGTGGGTCACCAAAAAGGGCGTCAGGAAAACACGCCGCCCCTTGTCCTAGTTTACCAGCGACGGCTGAGTCCACCAATGAAGTTGTAGTCTGCGAACGCTGCGGTGACCGCCAGTCTCCGCCCGGCGAGCTCTTCGTCGACGCTTTTCCATCGGATGCGGTAAACGGTGACGGGCAGCGAGAAAAATACTGTCCATTTGCCGGCCCCGTACGCCACGCCAGGCTCGACGGAAATTGTGCAGCCAGGCCGGCGGAACCCAGAAGAATTTCCAACGATATCGTGGATGGGTTGGCCTTCCCCACGGATTCCAAGCTGGAAGCTACCGTTGTGCCATCCAAGCGGGTCGCCATACGCAAAGCCAGCCCTGGCGAGGAAATAATCAGGCACGCTGTTGACGGGGTCGGGCACGTACGGTCCCGCGCCGCTCCACTGGTTGTTTACGCCGTTATTGCCCCGGGGATTGGAGACATAGGTAAATTCCTGATAGCCCATCAGGCTTCCTACGACTTTTCCAAAGCCCTGAGCCCCGAAAATCACTCCCCAGCCACCGTCACCAGGCTGGATAGCGATGTCGGCTGGACCCCTTTTCCATACGAGAGTTGGAGTACTTCCGGGGGCAGCGGTGTTTACTAGTCGATCCGTTTCTTGGGCATCAGCACCCGTTGGGGCTTTCAGACCAAGAGCCAGGCTGAAGTTTCCATTTGGATGCGTCGCGGGATCGAGCATCCAACGCCGGAACGTCAATGCCAGATCCCCCAACCCCGACGCTGTGTCCTTGCTTCCCGTGTGAGGCGGAATCGGGCTACGGTCGAAAGAGCCCCACTGGTAAGGAAGGTCCAGTGTTACTG
>JAYVMJ010000207.1:0-7225 GCA_043759025.1 Verrucomicrobiota bacterium
AATCATCGTAGCTCCTCCTGAATATGTCGTGTTGCGCAAACTCGAATTCTATCGGGAAGGCGGATCAGCCAAACATCCGACGGACATCCGGGCCATCCGTGAAATCACCGGGGTTGACGAGGCGCTTCTCGCACCTTGGTTGGAACGCATGAATTTGGTGACACTCTGGCAAACATTTAAAGCCACCTCTTAAAAAATTGGGCGCCATCTGGTGTTTAGCTCGGGAAAAACTCCATCGCGCTTGACCAGCCCCACGGAGCAAGGCCCCCCCCCCGCCTCATAAAATTAGTACCCAATTAGTGTTTATTAGTGGTTCAAAAACGCCTTCACTCCCGCCCTCCTCTATCCTTTGAACACCTCCAACCACACCGTGTGCATCGCTGGAATCGGGTACGCCGTCCCCCCGCAGGTGCGTGCCAATAGCGAAATTCTCAAAGCTTTCCCGGATCGGACCGAAGAACAGATGGTCCACCTAACCGGGATCAAGGAACGCCGCTACGCTTCCGAGGACGCCAGTGCCACCGAATTTGCGGCGATCGCGGTGCGCCATGCCCTGAACCAAGCGGGCATGTCCGTCGATCAGATCGACGGCATCATCATGGCGACCCTGATCCCTGACCAGCCGGTCCCTTCGATGGCGAGCGCACTGGCAAAATTGCTGGGCATTCCCCGCGTACTGGCGTTCGATCTCAACGCCGCGTGCTCCGGCTGGCTTTATGCGCTGGAAGTGGGTCGCGCCTTCATTCTCGCCGGTACCGCGAAAAACCTGATCGTGGTCACCGCTGAACTGCTCTCGCGCATCACCAACCCGCAGGATCACCGCACCGCGTTCCTCTTCGGCGACGGCGCCGGCGCCGCCATCCTCACCGCCCAACCCGGTGGACACCGTTTGCACGCAATGGGATTGTCGGGCGACGCGGACCAGTTCACCGCGATCCAACGTCCGGGCGGCGGGGCGCGCATGCCCTGGCCCGAAACGGGCGGCAGCGTCGATCTCGAAAACTTTTACCTCCAAATGGACGGCGCGGCCGTCTTCAAGCACGCCGTCGTCGGCTTTGCCGAGCAGATCGAACAAACCCTCGTCCGGGAAAATCTAAAGCCGGAGGATATCGCGTGGATTGTCCCCCATCAGGCGAACGAGCGCATTCTCAAGGCCGTCAGCCGGCGCGTGGGCATTCCCTACGATAAATTCGTGGTGACGATCCATCGTTACGGCAACACGAGCGCCGCGAGCGTTTCGATGGCCCTTGGCTGGGCGGCGGAGGAAGGGATTTTCACCGACGGCGAAAAAATTATTTTCTGCAGCGTCGGCGCGGGCCTCACCTTTGCCGGTGGTTTGCTGGTTTGGTGATTCTGTTGCGGGGCCATGGCGCGGTTTTTGAAAACCAACTTGGATCAGCGCCCGCCCGCGCTCTCCGCCCTGCGTCGTTGACAGGCTTCCCGTTGACAGCGGAAAAGCCGTGCGTAGCCATTGAGGGATGCGCGTTTGCCCCAAAGTGTCCGGTCGCTGGATTTTCGCTTTATTTCTCATTTCCCTGGTGGCGTCGGATGCGCGCGCCGCAGACCGCAAAATCAAACCGGTAACTCCCGGCGCAATGCCCGAAACGCAGGTGTTGCTCGAAACGTTGTATGCGATCTCGGGCCATTACACGTTGACTGGCCAGCACAACTATCCGGCTACGAAGGACCACAACTCGGAATTTGCGGCGAAATATATCGGCAGGACGCCGGCGATTTTCAGTTCCGACCTGGGTTTCGCCAAGGCCGGCGATACCGATTCCTATCTAGCCCGGCCGGCCATCGTGAAGGAAGCGATCCGCCAACATGAACTCGGCGCATTGGTGACGCTTTGCTGGCACGCGGTTCCGCCGACGGCGGACGAACCCGTGACTTTCCGCCCGAGGCCGGGCAGCGATCCGAACCGATTGACCAGCGTGCAGGGCAAACTCCTCGATGACCAATTCAAGGACGTGCTCACTCCCGGCACTGCGCTCTACCAAAAATGGTGCGCGCAAGTGGACGAAATCGCCGTCTATCTCAAACAATTGCAGGATGCCCACGTGCCGGTGCTCTGGCGGCCCTATCACGAAATGAACGGGGATTGGTTCTGGTGGGGCGGTCGCACGGGAAGATACAGCACCATCGCGCTCTATCGCCAGCTGTACGATCGCCTGGTCAATTACCACCAACTCAAAAATCTGATCTGGGTCTGGAGCACGGATCGCGTCAGCAAACCCGGCATGGAACACGCAAAATTTTTCCCAGGGATCGAGTTCGTCGATCTTCTCGCGCTCGACGTTTATGGCAATGATTTCGCGCAATCTTACTACGACAGCCTCAGTGCATTATCCGAGGGAAAACCCGTGACGTTGGCCGAAGTCGGAAATCCACCTGCGCCGGAAATCCTGCAAAAACAACCCAACTGGATCTACTACGTCACTTGGGCAGGAATGGTCCGCAACACTTCGAAGAAACAGTACGCGGAGACCATGCAAAATCCACGCATCCTTAACCTCGACGACCCGCGGTACGCCACGGTCATGGCGGATTACCGGAAGGCCTGCGGGCTGCCGCCGATTCACTTCGCGTCGGCACCAACCGATTTTTCCGGCACGTGGGTGTTGAACGAGGACAAAAGTAAATTCGGCCGAATGGGCGCCAGCATGTCCCCAGCGCGGCTGGAAATCGTCCAGCATGGCGACAACTTGGACGTGAAATCCACCCGGATCGTCGAGTACGAAGACGATCATGTGACGGAGGAACATTACTCTCTCGACGGCCATGAAACGAAATCGGAGTTTATGAATTCGCCGCGTGTCACCACCGTTCACCGTGCGGACGACGGCAAAAGCCTCGTCATGGATTCGACCGGGGCGATGGCTTGGGGACCGCCGAATTCGACGCTGACGATGCGGGACACCTGGCAACTCCGGGATGGCGGCGACGGACTCTCGATCGAAACGATTGCGCACTCGCCCAGGGGCGAACAACACGCCACGCTGTACTTTGATCGTCGATAGACCGACCGCGGCCCATTGCCGACGATCTCATCTCCCCGAATCTCTCCCGAACCACCCGCTTCAACTCGCCATGATCACGCTCCCAAGAATACTAGCCCTCGTCGCCGTCGCCGTGCTTGGTACTGTACCCGCCCTTTTTGCCGCGCCGCCTTACAAGATCATGCTGCTTACCGGCCAGTCCAACAAGTATCACGACTGGAGCAAAAGCGCGCCGGTCATCAAAAACTACCTTGAGGAAACAGGGCTCTTCGCCGTCGACACCGTGAGCACGCCTCCTACTGGCGCGGACCTGTCCGGCTTCAGCCCGAAGTTTTCCGATTACGCGGCGGTGGTCATGGACTATGAGGGTGCCGAATGGCCGGCCGCGACCAAGCAGGCCTTTGTCGACTACATGAAAAACGGCGGCGGGCTCGTCTCGATCCACGACACCGACAACGCCTTCCCCTATTGGAAGGAATGGAATAAAATGATCGGCGTCGGCGGCTGGGGTTTCAAGGCCGACGGAAATATCGGTGCCCGGGACGAATCGTGGGGACCGAAAATCCGTTGGCGCGACGGCAAGGTGGTGCTCGACCACACCACGCCGGGCAACGCCACCCACCCCGCGCGCCATGACTTTCTCGTGACCACCCGCACGCCCGATCACCCCATCATGAAGGGCTTGCCCGCCGAATGGTTGCACGCGGACGACGAGATCTACAGCCAGCTGCGCGGGCCGGCTGAAAACGTCACGGTGCTGGCGACCGCGCTGCCGGACAAGGCCAAGTATCCCACCGCCACCGGCGAAAATGAGCCCGTAATCATGACCATCGCGTACGGCAAAGGCCGCATCTTCCACACGACGCTCGGTCACGTCGGCCCGAATGACAAACCGCCCTACCCCGCCTTGGCCTGCGAAGGTTTTGCCACGATCGTCCAACGCGGCACCGAATGGGCCGTCACCGGTAAGGTCACCCAGAAAGTCCCCGCCAATTTTCCGACCGCGGAAAAAGTTTCGCTCCACGCATCGAATTAAAGAGCCTGTCGCGTCGAGAGCACTCGCGGACGCCGGGATGAATCCAATTGCCCAGTTCGTCCTTGGTTCGTTCGTCAAATTTTGAGCGCCACTCCAACCATCGGCGTGATTTTAAACCCCAGCGGGTCTCGTGCGAATTCGCTGCCAACGATCCTGCTCGGAGTCGTTGCACTCGCGATCGCTTTCCGCCTCTGGACAAGCTTCTGCTTTTTCCCGCTCGCCGAGTGGAATTCCGTGCGGCTCGCGCCCGCATTCATGTTGCGCTTTGGTCCGACCCCCTATCCGGGCTTGGATGGCGGGCCACTCACCACGTGGATTTATGGGCCGATATCCCTGCTATTAAATCTTCCTGCAACCCTCGCGACCAACACGATTTCCGCCCTGTTGATCGCAGCGGGCATCAATCTTCTTATTGCCGTCATACCAGTGGCAGCGACGGTTTTTCTGACCGATTTATCGCCCGTAAAAATCGACCGCATCGATCGTCTCTGGGCTCTCCTCCTCTGCCTCGCACTCTGGCCCAATACCAGCCTCCAGTACATCCAGGCCGACAACACCGCGCTCGCGTTCGGAATGCTCGGAAATCTCTTTCTGACTCGGGCGCAGAACGGCAGCCGCCTGACGCTCCTCTTCGCCGCGCTTTGCACCTCACTGGCCGTCTGGTCCAAACAAACTACCCTGGGACTGGTCCTCGCGCAATTGATCTGGCTCGGAAAAATCTCGGGATTCAAAGCGGCGTCGCGATACGGCGTAAATTGCGCGGCCCTCGGCCTCGGCCTTGGCCTCGGGTTCGTCGCGCACTTCGGCTTTAATCAGCTTTGGCTCAACTTGGTTCAAATCCCGGGACGGCTTCCCTTTGCCGGGGAAATCTGGAACCGCACGCGCGATTTCTGGATGCACCTCTCGGGTTACGTGCTCTTGCCTGGCATCACGATGATCATCACCGGCAAAGCTATTTGGCGGCGCAACTCTCCCTGGCCGTTACCTTCACTCACGTGGCTGTGCCTGCTCCCCACCGCCTTGATTGCCACCTATAAAATCGGAGGGGCCACCAATTCACTCAATGGCGTTCTCTATCTCCTGCCGTTCTCCGCCCTCGCCTTGGTCGTCGGATTACGTGCAACGCCAAAATCCCGAGCCTGGCTTGCGCTCATCACGCTGATTATTCTCACCCAACAGTTCAAATTCGCACCCCTGCTCCCGGTAAGACCAGTCGTTGCGCACCTCATCGAAGCGCAACAACTGGCCAAAAAATTCCCGAATCAAATCTATTTTCCCTGGCATCCCCTGGTCACATTTTTCTCCGACCACCGGTTTTATCACGCCGAAGACGGACTGTATACGCGCCACGTCGCCTCAATCGACCTCGATAAAACCACCGCGATGAAAAATCTCCCCGCTCATTGGTCAATTACCGCGGTGCCCGGTTGGAGGGGAGAGGGGGTTTACCGCCAGTTTCAACCGCTAGACGCCAAATTCGGTTTCAACGGCAAATGGGGCATTTATCTCTGGCCGCGGCAAGATCAGGACGGCAAACACTAATCAATCCATGCGCCCAACCATTCTCACTGTCGACGACGCGAAGGCCGTTCGTACGCTCGTCGAAAAAGCCCTCGCCCCATTCGCTTGCGAAGTTACCACCGCGACCAACGGATTCGAGGCGTTCTTTGCCATTGAGCGCATCCGGCCCGACTTGATTCTTCTCGACATCAGCATGCCGATCATGGGCGGAGTGGAAGCTCTCCGCCGCCTCAAAGCGGCTCACGAGCTCGCGAGCATTCCCGTCATCATGCTCACATCCCGCGCTGATCACACCGTCGTACCCCTGCTGCCGAAAATGGGCGCGGCCGGCAACGTGCTGAAACCCTTCGACGAGGCCACCCTGCTCGCGGCAATCAAAAGCGTAATCAAACTACAGCCTGCCCCGAATTAACGACGCGGCTGATTTGGCGCGGCCGAAAGCCGGTCTGGAAACGCCGACCCGGCTACTTTACCACCGGCATGTGCACAGTGCCCGAACCGCTAATGATACCGAAGCCATAAAGCAGCCAGAGAATAACCACAATCACGACGACGATGTTCAAAATGCTTTTGATCGTCGACTGCATCGGAATGTAGGTGTTGATCAACCAAAGGACAACACCGACCACGACGAGAGTGAGAACTACATTTAAGAGGGGCATACCCGACCACTGATCCCGGCTTACGGTAAGCGCGAGGCATTTCAGCGCAGACTGAAGTTTAATTTTGCGCGGCAAGGAATGCAGTTACTTTTTCCGCCCGGGGTTGTCGATGGAGCTTCCACCGCGCTTTTAATGGACAATCCCCAATTTCAACAACACGGCCGCCCCCATCCGGAGGGCGACGCCCACACCGGCCACTCGCCGCGCAAAAGACCCATCCATCACAGTCCGTTTTTTTGGGTCGGAGCATTCTTTATTTTGGTCGCCATGATTGTCTACGTCATGACGAACGATCTTTCTTTTTGGCCCAACGCCAAACCCGTGCCGGCGCTTGCGCCCTGATCAATCACGGCCGGGCGAAGGATACGATTTCGTTCTGCTCGCGATGGTTTGTCCAAAAATCCCTGCCATCGAAAGCGAGCGCGCGCGCCGCAAACGGAACGCGCGCGAGGTCCTCGAACTTTGGCACCGCCGTCGTCGCATCGACCCGCGTCAACCAGTAATTGTCGGTCGTTTCGTCATCGGTCGTGAGCAAATAAATCAGTCCTTCAACATGCACCTGACCGCAAATTTGATGCGGCACGTTGATGATCTTTCCCACGCTTGCGTCGTCACCGAGCTCGAGCAATTTCTTCGGATACCACTGGCTGACGAATAGCCGCCGGCCATCGAAACCAAGCTGCGAGCCGGTATCGTCCGGACAGGGCAATTTGAATTTGGCGTCAAAGCCCTGCCGTGGAATGCAGCGGCGAATAATGCGGTCATCGCCGGTCTCGCCACACAGCACGCGAAGTTCCGGTCCCACGACCGTCATCCCGTACACCGTGCCCGGAGCCGCCGTTTCCCAATCGACGGTCCAAGTCGTCGGGTGGATCGCGTAGATCCGCTTCGTCTCCCGCGACCCCATCCAAAGCGTCGTCGAGCCATCCCACGCGAGCGCCTGGGGTTTCGGAGCAGGTGACGCGAGACGCTTGAGTTCCTGAATGTCTTTCATCGTCCGCCCATCC
>JAYVMJ010000208.1:0-4260 GCA_043759025.1 Verrucomicrobiota bacterium
ATTCTGGCCGGTCGGGGTGCGCCAATCCTTGTGGGATTGAAGGAGGCAACCGTCAGTGCGCGGGAATCCGATGAAAAAGCCGCAGCAAAAAAAGGAGAAATTTCCCACGCGCTCTCCCCGGAATCCACGGCTTCGACCTCGGTTCGGCCCGCTCACCAACAAATCGGGGAGGGCATTGGCCTTTCCATCGTCAAGCGTCTCTGTGAATTGCTGGACGCAAGTCTGGAAGTGGCGAGCGTGCCAGGCACCGGCACTACCTTTCGCGTCGTATTCCCGCGAAACTGCGACCACCAAAGGTGAAGACACCTTTTAGAAACTTAGCTCGGCAAGCAAGGGACCTAAACTCCCACGCCTGTGCTCTGCACGCGATGCGCGGGCACCCAAAAACAATCGGGTCGGGCGATGAACGGGAATTCCTCCGCTTAGCCAACTGCATGACTCCGTAGCGGAACCGGAATGGAGTATAAGCGTTCAACAACTCAGACCTTAGGATCCAAAATCCTGGATCGCTGATTGGTTTCGCCAACGGGCGAAACTGTGAGGACCCTTCGACTTATCGTCTCCGGTTTTGAGGGAAGGGTGTCGTCTGATCGACGACAGGAATGTTTTCTGTGGGTGGCGCGATGAGAAGCCTCACCCCGCAACGAATGGGTAGTTGAAGACGAATTTCCCGGAGCCTTCGGGCAGGAGAATCTTTACCTCCTTCAACTCGATGCCATTTTTCGGCTGGATTAACTCCGCCAGTTTTTTTGCCATGGCGCTGATCGCGGCTTCGGTCGGGCCTTCACGCTCTGGGATGTAGCTCAGTAGGAATTTCTCTGAACTCACTTCGTGCAAGCGGTAGTGAACGATGCCTTCGCAGCCGACGAAGCACTGGTCAACGTCGCGGGTGGTAATGCGGCGACCGTTGGGAGCCTTCAGCGTATCCGGCGCGCGGCCGTGAAGAATGAACGTTCTACCGTCGCCGGAATCACTGATCCCGCCCCGGACTTCAACGAGATCGCCGATCCGGTATTTGAGCAGCGGCATGTAATCATTCGTCAGTGTTGAGACTACGAGTTCACCAATGCCACGCTCGTCTGGGTTGAGCACGTCGAGATGAGCGATGCTCTCGCTTGGAATCATCTGGCCGGTCTCATTCTCCATCAAAAGATGCCCGGTTTCGGTCGAACCGTAGAGGTTGAAAACGGGCACACCGAAGACACGCTCGAGAATCCGCTGATGCAGGACGCTGGTGTACTCGTAGCTCGTGAAGATGAATGCGAGCTTCGGGAATTTCACCTGGCGGCGCTCACAATGCAGGGCGAACACCGCCGCGTACACCGGATCGGTATCCAGGAACACCGGGTCCCAATTCCGCGTTTCCTGAATCATGCGGTCGAGGTCAGCCTCGCTCAACAGAAACGGGAAACGGGAGAGACTCAAAAATCGGGTGTTACCCAGTGAACGGCGTTTGGCGGACGGCGTCCCATTGTAAGTGATCTCGCCGTTGCACGCCGGTGAGGAAATCGTCACTCGACGCGCCTGCGGGTTTTCCCCGAACACCCGCGCGATCTGCGCATTCAGTGACAGCGCCCAAGTCTCCTGCCGGGACCACCAACCGTAGCCGAGCAGCAGATCCGCGCGATTGTCGGTGGTCCCCGCCGTGTGCTCCACCTCGACCACTTTGCTCGCAACCAGCTCCTCAAGCGACTGACCTTGGCGGAGAAAATTCCGAGGGAAATTATTTTTGATGTCTTGCTTCGTGATAAATGGGAGCGCCGCCAGCAGGCCGGCCCAATCCGTTGCTCCATTTATTTTGGCTTCGGTCGCCTGGTAGAGCGGAACTTCGCGGATGTACTCGCGCAGTTTCGTTTCCCGAAATTTCAGTCCGGCCGGCTGTTCCTGAATCGTCGTCTGTTCCATCGTCGTTAATTGATTTGGGTCACACCGCCTGCGCCGCGAGTTGTGGTTTCGCACCCGCCAACCGGGCGGTCGCTCGCGGCGACGCCGCGCTGCGCAGTTCAGCGATGAGTCGCGGGAGGTGGCTCAGGAGAAACGCGATGTCCGCCGGCGTGGTTTCATAGTCGAGGCTGAAACGAATGGTGCTGCGGGCTTCCGTCGGGTTGAGCTGCATGGCCGTCAACACGTGGGACGGCGCGACGGATCCGGTGGTGCAAGCGGACCCGCTCGACGCGCAGATAGCGAGCTGATCGAACATCATCAGCAACGCTTCCGCGTCGACCCCAGCGAACGCGATACTCGTCGTGTTGGGCAGGCGCGGTTCCTTGGCTCCGTTGCGGGACGTACCCGGAATCTTCGAAAAAATTTCGTTCTCCAGCGCGTCGCGCAGCGTTGCAAGTTCGTGCCGCGACTGCGCGGAAACCGCACGGGCGAGTTCAGCAGCGCGGCCAAAGGCGACGATATACGGCACATTTTCCGTGCCGCCCCGGTTGCCTTCTTCCTGGTGCCCGCCGATGATCAGCGGCCAGAAGGGCGTGCCTTGGCGGACGTAGAGTAGTCCGACACCTTTCGGGCCATGGAATTTGTGCGCAGAAAGGGAGAGCAGGTCGACGCCGATTTCATCGACATCGATGGTCAATTTCCCCGGAACCTGAACGGCATCGGTGTGGATCAGGATTTTTCGTTCCCGGCAGAGGGCGGCGATCTTCGAAATCGGAAACAGCACGCCCGTTTCGTTGTTGGCCCACATGATGGAGACCACCGCCGTGTCTGGCCGCAGGGACGTGGCAAAGAGTTTGAGGTCAAGGGAACCGTCGCGGTTCACCGGCAGGTACGTGACTTCGTAACCCCGTTCCGCCAAGGCCGCACAGCAGTTTTTCGTGGCGGAGTGTTCCACGGCCGTGGTGACGATGTGTTTTTTCGAGGGCTGCGAGTAGAGGCAGCTGGTAATGGCGGTGTTGATGCTCTCCGTCCCGCAGCTGGTGAAAATAACTTCAGACGAGTCGGCCCCAATCAACGCTGCCGCGGATTCCCGCGCCAGCTCGATGGGCTCAACCAGTTTTTTCCCCATGCGATAGGGGCTGGAAGGATTGCCCCAATTCTCGGTGAAGTACGGCAGCATGGACTGCAGCACTTCCGGGGCGACACTGGTCGTGGCGTTGCTGTCAAAGTAACGGGTCTTGGGAACGGTCATGGCAGTACGTTTATTTCGGCCAGAAGGTGGCTAACGTCATGCCAACTGTCAAATTACCGGCCTCGATTTATCGGGTGACGGGGCGCGGAATGTTTAACCACTAACGGCCCCTGATGATCACTCATTAGCAGTTGATAAATGGTAGGGGTGTTGCCTCAACGGCCTATTCCCGGGGAACGCCGAGCCCCGGCTCGGGCAGTTGATACTGCTGACCTCAGATCCGGTTCGTGCTTTTTCGGGTCCTTTCGTGGGCAATGCTTCCGTGTTTCTCCGGGTTGCGAATTGATCGCTCATACATACAACTCACGGCCATGAAGAAGATTGGTTTTTTGTCCTTCGGCCATTGGACGCCCTCAGCACAGTCCCAAACGCGATCAGCTGCTGACGTGCTTTTGCAGTCGATTGATCTCGCAGTCGAGGCGGAGCGGCTCGGGATCGACGGAGCCTATTTCCGGGTCCATCATTTCGCATCACAATTGGCCTCGCCGTTTCCCTTGCTCGCCGCGGTGGGCGCGAGAACCAAAAAGATCGAGATTGGCACCGCTGTCATCGATATGCGCTATGAGAATCCGCACTACATGGCCGAAGACGCCGGCGCGGCGGATCTCATCGCTGGCTCGCGCTTGCAACTGGGCATCAGCCGTGGTTCGCCCGAGCAGGTGATCGATGGCTGGCGGCACTTTGGCCATCGGCTCAATGAAGGGGAGGACGACGCGGCCATGGGACGACGTCACGCCGAGACTTTTCTCGAGCTCCTCGACGGGAAGGGTTTTGCCAAGCCCAACCCGCGTCCGATGTTTCCGAATCCTCCGGGGCTCTTGCGGCTCGAACCTTTTTCCGCCGGTTTACGCGATCGGATCTGGTGGGGATCGGCGACCAATGCCACGGCTGTCTGGGCCGCGAAGCACGGCATGAATTTACAGAGCTCGACCCTCAAGTTCGACGAATCGGGCGAGCCGCTGCACGTCCAGCAAGCCACTCAAATTCGTGCCTTCCGGACGGCATGGGCCGAAGCAGGTCATACTCGGGTCCCCCGCGTTTCGGTGAGCCGAAGCGTCTTTCCCCTCATGAACGATCGCGATCGCGCCTATTTCGGGAGCGACGGGGAGCAGACGGATCAGATT
>JAYVMJ010000209.1:0-3374 GCA_043759025.1 Verrucomicrobiota bacterium
GACGCATTCGGGAACATCCGCAGGAAAAGTTGAACGAGTCATTTTGCTTCAGAGTTCAGCCCTCGCCGCCATCCGCGCAGTTACTTCATCCGGTCGATCAAATGGTCCGCGACCCGGAGGGCGTTGGCAATGATCGTAAGCGACGGATTGACCGCGCCACACGAGGGGAAAAACGATCCATCGACGACGTAGAGATTATCCACGTCGTGCGTGCGGCAATTGAGATCCAGCACGGACTGCGCGGGATCGGGGCCGAAGCGACAAGTTCCGTTTTGATGGCCCACGCCCTCCAGCGAAATTCGTTTTTTGAAGAAGGCGTGCAAGTCAACGACGTGTTCAAGCGCATCGATTTTCTTCAACACTTCCGTCCAGCGCGACATCAGGCGTTTGAATGATTCCGTGTTGTTCGGGGTGTATTCCAACCGAATCGCGCCATCGACGATCCGGACGCGATTGTCGGAACTCGCGAGATCCTCCGTCGTGAGCCACCAGGGAACCGCATGCGTTTTCATCCGTTTGAGCACGAAGTCGGGGGTCATCGGCGGCGCATCACCCTCCATCATCTCGTATTGAAACGAACCGATCGGCTGGATATTGCCCATGGGAAAATCATAGTCCTTCTCGCCGAAATAAAAGTCGTTCAGCGAGAAGGTCTTCATGTAACGACTCGGATTCGGCGAGCGCGTAATGGCGAGAATGGCGCCCGACTGGTGAAACATGAAATTGCGCCCGACGAGATCCGAACTATTGGCCAGCCCGCGGGGGTGCCGATCACTGGCGCTTTTCAAGAGCAACGCGGCTGAATTGATCGCACCGCAGCAAACCGCGACGACGTCTCCGGTAAATCGCTGGGGAGTTTGCGCGCCGTTCAACTCCACCTCGACGCTTTCAACGGCCCGCCCCGAGGCATTCGTGATGAGCTTCGTGACTTTTGCCTGCGTCAGTAGCGTCACGTTTGGCCGGTGCATGACCGGTCGCACGCAATCGACGTCGGCGTCCGCCTTGCCATCAACGAGACAGGGATAACCGTCGCAGGTGTCACAGCGAATACAGGCGCTCTCCACCATGTTCGCCTCGTTTAGCTTGAGTCCGAGCGGCGTCGGAAAAGGTTTGAAGCCCAGCGTCCGCACTTCGTCTTCAATCTCCTGCATGCGCGGCTCGCTGGAAACCGCTGGGAAAGGAAACTCCTGGCTTCGATGCGGTTCAGTGGGATCGATTCCGCCGCGACCATGCACACTGAACAGACGCTCCGCGCGACAATAGTAGGGTTCGAACTCATCGTATTTCACCGGCCACTCGAGGGAAATGCCCCCGCGATGTTCCAGCCGTCCGAAATCCTCCGCGCGCAATCGGAAAAGCGCCGCACCATAAACCTTCGTGTTGCCGCCCACCCAGTAACCCGTGCCGGGATGCAGGGGCTTACCTTCCTTATCACTCCACACTTCCTGGGTATGATAACGGTTTTCGAGAAAAACGCTTTTCGTGTCCCAGTTGGCCTTTTCCGTCGGGAGAAAAGCTCCGCGTTCCAAGACCAATATCTTTTTGCCGGCGAGGGCGAGTTGATGGGCGAGAGTTCCGCCCCCTGCTCCAGTGCCGATGATGATGACGTCGTAGTGAGTATTCAAAGTAGTTGGTATAAAACGAACGGTTGCGGAAAACGATCGTGGCGAACATTCACCCCAGACGGTTCGTCGCTGATACGGACACCCATCCCAGCCGTTGGGTCGCGCTATTTTTGATTTCCTGAAATTATCCTGCGGCAAATCCGGCACCCCGCGGCGAGTGCGTGTGTAATCTGCCGATTGCGGGCAGGGAGTGAAGAACCTTTCCGCGCCGCATCTGTCGTAAATGCATGAACGGTGGCGCCCTGCATTTGCCGCGCGATGTGCGGTCATTTTTGCCCGATAATCCTTCGTCTTATGACGGAAAATAAAAACGCGGTGGTATACTCAATCCTGATCGCGCTCTGCCTCACGGCGCTAGCGGTCATTCTTTGGAAAATCAGCGACGTGGCGACGGTCGCGTTCGGGGGAGTCGTCGGCGCGGCGGTATTGCGCGGACTCGCGATTCTCCTGTCGCGTCGCACCAAACTTTCCGAGAGTTGGTCGATCACTATCGTTTTAGTGGCATTGATCGCGGTCTTCAGTTTAACCAGCTACCTTTTTGGCCGCCAGATTGCCGATCAAGCCAACGAGCTGGAACGCCTGGTTCCGCAGGCCGTCCATGACATCACCACCTCACTGCAAAAATCGAAGCTTGGCAGCGCGTTTGTCGAGCGCGTCAAGGGATCCGCGGACGATCCTTCGGTGCTCTCGCACGTGGGATTGGCCGCCGGCGCATTGGTGGGCGGCATCGCAGACGCCTTGTTGATTTTTTTCCTGAGTATCTATTTTGCCTACCGGCCCCGTGAATACTTGGATGGCTTTCTCCGGCTAATTCCGCCCCGACACCGGCGACGAGTCGAGTCGGCGTTAGTCGATTCCGGCGAGGCGTTATTGAAATGGTTGCTCGCCCAACTTTCGGCAATGGTGCTGATCGGGTTGCTCGTCGGCATCAGCATGGCGATTCTGGGCTTGCCGCTTGCCTTGCTCCTCGGCGTCGTCGCCGGCCTGCTGGAATTCGTGCCCGTGGTGGGCGCCATTATTTTCACCATTCCGGGCGTGCTCGTCGCTTTCACGCAGGGCCCCGAGACCGCCCTTTACGCACTGCTGATTTACGTCGGCGTCCAGCAGCTCGAAAGCAACATTGTCATTCCGCTCCTGCAGCGCTGGGCGGTCCGCCTGCCGCCGGCGATCACGCTTCTGTCGGTAGTGATCGGCGGCATCCTGCTCGGCGCACCAGGCGTCGTTTTCGCCACTCCCCTCGCCGTCGTTGTAATGACACTCGTCAAACATTTGTACGTGGAGGACACGCTGGAGCACCGGCATCGAAAACCAGCCTGATTACCGATCGAAATAATCCCTGTTTCGATTTTCACCAATCAGGACTATTGTTCATCATGCGCTTAAACATAAAGCAACTCTACGGCCGTAAACTCGGCACCGAAGACGGCGAATTCGGCCACATCAAGGATGTCTATTTTGACGACCAATCATGGGAAATCCGCTATTTGGTCGCCGACACCGGCTCATGGCTGAGTGGGCGCCAAGTGCTCCTGTCCACCCATGCCTTCGAAAAAAATATCTTCGGCGCCACCGCGCCCGATTCCCACGCGCTGCCCGTAAATCTTACGCGAAAGCAGATCGAGGATGGCCCCTCCATCGAAAGTCATCGCCCGATCTCGCGGCAATTCGAGGAGGAATATTACGCCTATTACGGATGGCCGGTCTATTGGCAGGCCGCGGCAATCTTAACCGGTGCGGGCATTCCCCCGG
>JAYVMJ010000210.1:0-3772 GCA_043759025.1 Verrucomicrobiota bacterium
CATTACCTCATGTGCCTGCATCGCGGCGACTTATTGTACACTGGTCAAGGTTGGCACGGCGCTAGCAAAGGAGTTCAACACCAAATCAAATTATGAAAACTCCCGCCAAATATATCTCCCTCGTCGCTGTCGCCACCTCGGCGGCAGTCGCTCTTTTTGCGATCGCAAACTCTTCGATCACCACGCGCTTTCCCTTCGGGATTGTTTTCTCGGTCTCGGCTTCCGCCGGCTTGATCGGAATCGCCGCGCACGATTATTCCCGTCGCGCGAAGTCGCTGCGTTCCCCCGCGCGAATTCTGCGTCCGGCAATGCAGGTGACGAAAGCCCAGGTAAACGTCTCTACCCGTCTGGCCAAATCCGTCCAGGCGGAACGCATCGCCGCCTGAATTCAACGGTCGCGAATGGTCGGAAGTTAACCGCCGTTCTTGACACTGTCCGCCGCCCACTCGTCACTTCTCTCCCCAATGGCAGCCACTGATTCCGCGCCCCACCGCATTCTCGTTGCGGACGATCAACCCGACGTGCTTGAAGCCCTGCGGCTATTGTTGAAGGCCGAGGGTTATCAAATCGAAACCGCCAAATCCCCGGCTGCGGTATTGAAGGCAATCGAGGTGCGCGATTTTTCACTGGCGATCATCGATCTCAATTATGCACGTGATACGACGTCAGGCGCGGAAGGTTTGGATTTGCTGTCGAAGCTCCAAGCCGCCGATTCGACCCTGCCGGTCGTGGTCATGACGGCATGGGCGAGTGTGGAAATTGCCGTCGAGGCGATGCGGCGCGGCGCCAAGGATTTTATTACGAAGCCGTGGGATAACCCGCGATTGCTCTCGATCGTCAAGAACCAGATCGAATTCGCCGGCGCGGTTCGCGCCTATCGTCGGCTCGAACAGGAAAACCAAATTCTTCGCGGCAAGGGCGGTCCCACTATGATCGCCCAATCGCAGGCGATGCGCCCCGTGCTCGAAATCATTTCCCGGGTCGGGCCCTCCGATGCCAACGTGTTGATCACGGGCGAAAATGGCACCGGCAAAGGCGTCGTGGCCCAGGCACTCCACGCCGTTTCCGTCCGCGCGGGCAAGGCATTCATTTCCGTCAATATGGGCGGCTTGCCTGAGGGCGTTTTCGAGAGCGAACTCTTTGGTCACGTTCGTGGCGCGTTCACGGACGCGAAGGCCGACCGCGCCGGACGTTTCGAACTCGCCGATGGTGGCACGCTCTTCATGGATGAAATTGGCAACATCCCCATGAGCCAGCAGGCAAAAATCCTGCGAACACTGGAGACTGGGGAATTCGATCGCGTTGGCTCCTCCCGCACCTATCGCGCGAATGTCCGCCTGATTTCCGCCACCAATTCCGATCTTCCTACTGAGGTTGCCTCGGGAAGATTCCGCCAGGACCTGTTGTTTCGTCTCAACACGATCCATATTCACCTTCCGCCGTTGCGGGAACGTCGCGAAGACATCGGCCTGCTCGCCCAGCATTTTCTTAAACAGCACGTCCAGCGCTACCGCAAACCGATCACGGGCTTTGACGAGAGCGCGCTTGAAGCCATGCGCGGGTACGCCTGGCCGGGCAACGTTCGCGAACTCGATCACTCGGTGGAGCGCGGCGTCCTCATGGCGCAATCAAAACTGATCCGCGCACCCGATCTCGGACTCAACGCCGGCCAATCGGCGCCACGCCTCGAAGATATGAGCCTCGAGGAAGTGGAATCGTTCCTGATCAAGAAAACCCTCGCGCGATGCGACGGTAACGCGCGCAAAGCCGCCGAGGAACTCGGCCTCAGCCGCAGCGCCTTTTACCGCCGGCTGGAAAGATATGGGCTTTGAGGGCTGTAGGCTATAAGCTGTAGGCATCAAGCTTCTCAGCACCACTCCATTTATTACGTGAAAGACTACCGTGAGCTTCAGGTTTGGCAACTTGGGCATGCGCTCACCCTCCAAATATATGCGACGACAAAATCGTTTCCGAAGGACGAGTTATTTGGTTTAACGAGCCAAATGCGTCGCGCCGCCTCTTCGATTCCGGCCAACATCGCCGAGGGTTGTGGCCGGGATGGCGATGCGGAACTAAAGCGCTTTCTCGTCATCGCACTCGGTTCAGCCTGCGAGTTGGATTACTTCATCTTGCTCAGTACCGAGTTAGGTTATATCGTAACGGAAGTATCCCAAAAAATCGGGGAGGACAGTGTTAGATTGAGGCGGCAACTGGGAGCATTTATCAGAAAGCTGAAGGCTTAATTCAGCGGCCTATTGCCTAAAGCTTACCGCTTAACGCCTATCACGCGCATGGCCCCTCCGAAGCAACGCCGGATTCCGCACGAACAGCGCATTTTCTACTACGCACTCCTTTCCGCTGTCCCGGCGCTGATCGTCGCCGGCACGCTGCTTTACACCGGAGATTTCACGCCGAAAGTCCAGTGGACGCTGGGACTTTTCATGGTGGTTTGCTGGCTCGGCTTTTGTTTTTCCGTGCGCGAGCAAGTCATTCGTCCGCTGCACACGATGGCGAATTTATTGACGGCGTTGCGCGAGGGGGATTTTTCCGTCCGCGCGCGCGGGGCCAACCGCGACGATCCGCTGGGCGACGTGATGGCCGAAATCAACATGCTGAGCGGAATTTTGCAGGAGCAACGCTTGGGCGCGCTGGAGGCGACCGCGTTGCTGCGCACGGTCATGGAGGAAATCGACGTGGCGATTTTTGCCTTCGATGCGAATGAAACCCTGCGACTCGTGAATCGCGCCGGCCAGGAACTGATCGCCCAACCCGCCGAGCGCATCCTTGGCCGCCAAGCGTCCGAACTCGACCTGACCGATTGCCTCATCGGCGACACCACGAGGGTTTTGACCCGCACCTTTGCCGGAGGCACCGGCCGCTGGGGCATGCGCCGCACGAGTTTTCGCGAAGGAGGGCTGCCGCATAAACTCGTCGTCATCGCCGATCTCAGTCAACCCCTGCGCGAAGAGGAATTAAAAGCGTGGCAACGCCTCGTACGAGTGATCGGCCACGAATTGAACAATTCCCTCGCCCCGATCAAATCGATCGCCGGCAGCCTCAACACCATGTTGCGGCGTCCGCAACGCGCCGACGATTGGGAACAGGACATGATGGGCGGTTTGGAGATTATCGAAGCGCGAGCCGAGGGCTTGAATCGCTTCATGCAATCGTACGCGCGCCTCGCCAAGCTTCCCGCGCCCGCGCGGCAACCGGTCGAACTCGGGCCGCTTCTGCGCCGCATTGTAACGCTCGGCACGCGCAGCAACGTGGTGTTAATCGACGGCCCGGAAATCAAGCTATCGATCGATGCCGCGCAGATCGAACAGGTGATCATCAATCTGGTGAAAAACGCGGTTGAGGCAGTCGAGGAAACCAACACCGGCAACGTCTGCGTGACGTGGCGGAAAATGCCCGGACAAGTCGAAATCGCCGTCGAAGACAACGGCCCCGGAATTGCCAGCGCGCAGAATTTGTTTGTGCCCTTCTTCACGACCAAACCATCCGGTTCCGGCATCGGCCTCGTCCTCTGCCGCCAGATTGCGGAAAATCATGGAGGAGCACTGACGCTGGAAAATCGCGAAGCCGCAACCGGGTGCATCGCGCGTCTGCGGTTGCCGGTGTGAAGCCAACCGCTCCCCGGGCTCAAACCACGGTATTCCGGTATGGGTTCAAGGCTGAGGGTGAAGGGCGCGGAGGAAACGCCGGGCGGCGGTGGGATGGGAGGCGTAGCGTTGAGTGAGGGCGGAGAGGTTGAGGGCGCCATCTTCGCGGA
>JAYVMJ010000211.1:0-2308 GCA_043759025.1 Verrucomicrobiota bacterium
CGTTCACTGAATTTGAATCGAGCACGGCAAAGCGCCAGCTTAGGTCGGGACGATCAGAGTACCGCGCCAGCGAGCGACCGACAAGATTAACGCGGAGCATGATCACGTCGTCGCGGACGAGGCCGCCGTAGCGGCCGACAATTTCGAGCGCGACCGAATCGCCGATGGCTTTTTCTTCCTCGGGACCGATGCCGGCGAGGCCTTTCGCCACTTTCCCGAGGTCCTTGGCTGTATCGATGCCTTGGTTGATTTTATCGTTGCCGAGGGCGTTGCCCAAGCCGCCGAAATCGAAGGCGGCGGCGTGCGCCGCGAAAGCGAAAATAATCGCCGGAATTAGTGCGAAACGTGCGTTCATTGGTATTCCCCCTTGCGGTGCGTTGAGAGGTAATGCTCCACCTGCGCCGGGGTGATCCTGGCGCATTCGTTGAGCATCCAATTTAAATCATCGCTCGCGCTGCCGAGGTTTCGACGCTGCGAATACTCGTCGGCCGCGGGGGTCAGTGGTCGCGCTGCGGCGGTCGCAGTGGTCTCGCTGGCCATCATCGGCGCGCCGTCGAAACCTTTGCCTTCATCCGGTTTGGTTTCGCTCAAGCTGCCGAGAAAAACCCAGCCGGCGGCGGATCCGCCGTTCACCTTGAGCCAGTTTCCCTGCACCTGTTCGATCCTCACCTTTTGCGCGAGCGGGAGTTCGCCCACGGCCTTTGCCTGCGGGGAAGGCTCGGCGAGCAAAGTGGTTTTGTAACGTTTGGTGTAAGCGGTGCCGCCAGTCGAGAACGCGGCATCGATGAACCCAACAGCAACGAGCAGGGACGCGACCAGCCAGGGACGCAGGGCAGTGCGGATTTTCATTTGGATTCGAGGGTTAAAATCGGTTCCCACCCGGGGGGCGGGGGAGTGGCAGAGTAGCGCTCACATTCCTCGCGAAGGCGAGCCGTGGTCAAGTCGCCAGCGATTATACCATCGGCCCGCTTCAACGCAGCGGAACCCTCGGCAAATCGCCCGGCGACGTACGCGTCGTAGCCGGTTCGGTAGGCGGCGATAAACTCGCGCTCAGTGGACGACAATTCCTCCGGCAACCCGTGCAGCGTATGCACCTCGATCGCCTGCGCTTTTCCCTTCACGCGCAAGCGCGCGAGGGGCCGCGTGACAATTGCGCCCTGGACGCGTCGTGCCGTTTCTTGGCCGATAAGGATGCCGGTCCCAAAGGCTTTGTTCGCGCCTTCGAGTCGCGACGCGAGATTAACGGCATCGCCCATGACGGTGTAATTTTTCTTCCGCGACGAACCGAGGTTCCCGACAATCATTTCACCGGTGTTGAGGCCGATGCGAACCTTGAGTTTCACGCCAACCTTCGCGGCGTATTTCTTGTTGATGGTCTCGATCGTGCGATGGGCTTCCAGTGCCGATTTGCAGGCCGCGATAGCGTGGTCCGGCAACGGCAGCGGAACGCCAAACACCGCCATGACGGCGTCGCCGATGTATTTGTCCACGTAGGCGCCGTGTTTGTGCAGGCACTCGCTGGTTTGCTCGAGGTACGCATTGACCACCTCGACCATTTGTTCCGGCGGAAGTTTTTCCGAGAGATCGGTGAAGCCGGCGAGATCGGAAAAGAAAACCGTGGCCTCACGGCGCTCGCCGCCGAGTTGGATCGAATCCGGATTGCGCACGAGTTGGGCGACCACTTCCGGGTCAACGTACGCGCCAAACATCGATTGAATTTCCCGCTTCCGCGCCTGTTCCACCCAGAGCGTTTCGGCCACCACGCCGAGCAACGTCAGCAGGATCGCCGCAGTTGGCGTGGCGGGCGGAACATACCAACCGGCAGACAACAGAGCGTACGATCCCGCGATGAAAACCAACGCAAGGATTCCGGCCATCCACAAAGGCGCGGCCAATCCGATTTGCCGTCGCCCGGCCCAGATGATCGCGCCGCTCACCAGCAATGCGCCGAGGAGTGTAACTGAACGCGTGACAGGCTTGATAAAGCCCGTTCCGGCGAGATTCGTCCAAGCTGTCCAATGCAATAAAACACCGGGTTGCACGTCACCAACTGGCACAGGTTTAAGATCGGACGTTCCGCTGGCATTAACCCCGACAAAAACCACGCGACCGCGTACAGCCTCGGCAAGCGTACCTTGGACGGGCGGTTCCTTTGCCAGTGCGGCGGCAAATTTTTCCGCTCCCAGATCCGGATCCGCCGCCTGCAACCGGCTTACGATACTCCGTCCGGCTTCAATGAATGGCGCGGCGGAAAGCACCGCGACCCCTTTTGCAGCGAGTTTGTCTAACGGGCCGTGCCACCGGACTA
>JAYVMJ010000212.1:0-7006 GCA_043759025.1 Verrucomicrobiota bacterium
TCCGCGAAGATGGCGCCCTCAACCTCTCCGCCCTCACTCAACGCTACGCCTCCCATCCCACCGCCGCCCGGCGTTTCCTCCGCGCCCTTCACCCTCAGCATTGAACCCATACCGGAATACCGTGGCAGGGCGCGGGGGTGCGGGATCGGAGTTGCGGAAACTCAATTGCGCGCCACGCTGCGAGCCTCCTCTCACTCCACGTTGATCTTGCTCCCAATGAAGAAACTGCTTTTCGCCGCCGGTTTGAGTCTGCTGCTCGCGGGCTGCCAAACTAATAACGAAACTGCCACGCTTGCTCCCGTGGTGGCACCCGCGTCTCCGACTGTGGCGGTAAAGTCCACGGATCGCTTTTGGCCGGCGGCGGGCGTTTTTCAAGCGAAGGGACGCACCTCCTCATGGTCGGGCTTTCGCGCGAAGAATGTCGAGCGACGAACGCTGTTTGAGCAGCAGCGCGACCAGGATCAGGACGGGATCGTTTTCGTTGGTGATTCGATCACCGAAGGCTGGCACACGTTGAAGGAAGACTTTGCCGGCTTGGGAGTGAAAGTCGTGAACCGCGGCATCGGCGGCGATACAACGCCCAATCTGCTTTACCGTTTGCAGGATGATGTCCTGAGTTTGCACCCTAGGGCGATCGTCCTGCTGATCGGCACCAATGACCTGGGTGAACACACCTCTCCCGCAGACATTGCGGCAAACCTCGATATATTCCACGACCGCGTGCGCGCGGCCTATCCGAGGATTCCCATCGCGTGGTGTTTCGTCATGCCGCGCAAGGGTGATGATACATATCCGGACCGGATTCGGGAACTCAACGCGCGGATCTATGAGCTCGCGGCCAGCGATCACCACTTGATCGTGTGCGATACTTTCACTCCGTTCGCGCAACCAGATGGTTCATCGAAGCCCGAGGATTTTAATCCCGATCGTCTCCACCTTAACACTGCCGGTTACGCGGTTTGGAAGAGCGTGCTTTATCCGATCTTGGCAGGCTGGGATCTCAACGCCGCGAAGTAGTTCAAATCTACGCGCCGAATTTTGAGCGGACCGGCAGCGACCTCGCTGCGGTTTCCGTGCGAAGCAAAGCGAACGGCGTGAGCGGAAAATATTCGGATGACGTCGGCGAGGTCTGGCTAAAGTTACTGGCCCGCTTTTTTTGTTTCGACCGGCTCCGGTGCCGGTGGCGGCGCGCCGAAGCGGCGATAGCGTTGAGCGATCAACCGGTAAAATTTCGCCCGTTTTCCGGGAGGCAAAATCGCGGCGATCCGTTGCGCCGCGGCCCGCAATTCGGCCGTGGCTTGCGTCACGGCCTGCGCGCGCACGCCTTTCAAATTGGCGCCTGTCTGGGCGAGGATGGTTTGAACCTGTTCGGATTCCTCCGCAGTCAGGTGCAGGTTTTTTGTGAGATCGGCGCCGATGCGGTCGATGGCACGCTCGGCCAGTCCGCGGTTCGCCGCTGGATTTTGCAGGACATGACGAAAATACCGGATTCCACCCCAGGCCATGCCGGCCGCGCCGGCGCCGACCCCGAGGATAAAAATTGCGGCGGCTACAACCCAGCCACGCCATTGGGAGGGCGATTCGCTCATGACGAACCTCCCACGGCGCTGTCGAGTAACTGGACCCACGGGAGCGTCTGCCACGAATCCCACGCCTGCCACGTGGCGATCAGCGCGAAGGCGGCCGCCCCGGCCAAACACGCCGGGATGACGGGCCCAGACGAAAACAAGCGCGAGAATTCCGCGGCCCATCCCTTGGGTGCGGTGGCAACTTGAACCTGTTGGATGGCGCGCAACGAAGCGGCCAGATTGGCGGTCGGACCGAAGTCGCCGCGCGCGCGATTCAGCAATTTTTCCCAGCGGGCATCAGGATCAGGTGGGGAGTTTTTCATGGAGAGTCGTTGGTTTTGAAAAGGGCACGCAGTTTGCGGCGGGCGCGCCAGGCGCGTAATTTCGTGGCGGTGATTGTCCAGCCGTACTGCGCGGCAATGTCGGAGAGACTCCAGCCTTCGAGATGATGGAGCGTGAGCAGAGCACGTTCGTCGGGTGGCAGCTGACCGAGCAAGGTTTTGACTTCATTGGCCGCGCTGCGAGTCGCTGGATCGCCGCCCGGGTCGATGGCTTCGGGTTCAGGTAAATCACCGGGAGCCGCCGTGGGTTCAACGGTCCAGCGCCGGCGGACAACCTGGCGCCGGAAATAATCGCGCCCGGTATTGCTGGCGATGCGCAGGAGCCAGTGGGCGAACGGTTGTTGTCCGCGCCAGTTGGGAAGTCCGCGAACCATGCGCAAGAAGGTGTCTTGCACGAGGTCTTCGAGATCGGTGCGGGATTTGACGAAGCGCCACAGCAGGCGCGACACGGCGGCGTTATGGCGTTCGACGAGTAGCGCCATCGCTGCCCGGTCGCCTTTTCTGGCGCGTCCGGCCAATTCAGCGTCGGGATCAATCGAAACGGTTGCGGAAATCGGCGCGATTTCCGGTTTATGGGTGCCATCCGTTGCATTTTCGGAATCGATTTTCAAACGGTGCGACTGAACGCAGCGGCAGTTTGAGTCCCGGAAGAGTTAAGGCGAGGGCGCATTCTGCGCAGCGCGTACGAAGTCAACTGGGGCGCAGCGCGGGCCGGTGGTGCGATGTTACGGGGTGGGTGGAGGAGTCTTGGTGGTGGTCACGGTACGATCGACAGTCCCGTCCTTTTTGGTAACCGTAATATCCTTCTCCAACGTGCCGCCGTTCGGTCCGGTTTTAGTGACGTCACGCGTGAAGCCATCGGCCGTTTTGGTTTTGGTCGAATCGTCGGTCGACGTTTTGCCGTTGAAGCCGGTGTGTGCACTTGTCGTGGTCCGCCCGGTGGCAGTCTTTTCGCTGCTCATCGTGCTGCTCGCGGTTTTGCCGTCGGCGAGGGTGGTGTGAGAAGAGCCAGTGACATTCCCCGTGGTCGGATCCGTGGTCCGGCTGGATTCACGAGTGCTCACTTTGCCCTTTGGACTGGTATACGTGGAGGTTTTTTCCACGTGGCCGGGCGACCGCGTTACTGCCGTGTCAAGGGTGCCGTCACGCTTTCCGGAGAATCGGCCGGAATGTTGGCGGGCGAATGCATGGGTGGGAGCGAGTGATCCTAGAATCGTCATCGCAAAAGCGATGGCGGCGATAGCGGGAAAACGAGAGGTGGTTGTCATGGGAGGAATGAGTAATTGGTTCTCCTTTCTAAACGCATCAGCCGGGGTTTGGTTTCGTCGTAATTCGGTTCATTTTCGCGACGCTAACGAAGCCATTCGTGGCGTGGATTTTACGGTCTTGCCCGCGAGTGGCAGATTGGACTTTCTGGCGCGATGATCGAACAAGTCTTCTTTTCCGCGCGGCCTTGGTGTGCTCAACGCTGAGGCATCCGTCGCAGTGGAATCCACCTTAACCAAACGCCGGTTTTCGCCGGGAGTTCTTTTATTGGGACTTGGGGCAGTTTTGTTGGCGACCGGTGCGAAGCTGAGTCTCATCCAGCGTTATGGCACGGATCAGCCTTATGCTGACCAATGGGCGGCGGAGGGAATGTATTTTCTGCGCGGTCCGCTTTACTACAAAATCAACCTGACGCAGCTGACGTCGCTGCACGGTGAACACCGGCCGGCGTTGACGCGGCTATGGGTGCGCGGGTTGATTCTGGCCAATGAGGGGCAATGGGACTGCTATGTCGAGTTGGTCGCCGATCTGTTGATTTACGCCGCATTTCTGGTCGTGATCTGGCGATGGTTAACCTCGCTCGTGGAAGGACGATGGTTGATCCCGGCGGCGGTTTGCCTGGCCGTGCTTTTCGGCCTGCCTTGCGCGTACGAAAATTATCTCTGGGGATTTCAATCCGGATTTCTGTTTTTGCTATTAATGGGAGCGCTCCATGTTTGGGGCACGCTCGGCGAAACCCGCGTTGGTCTCCGCTGGTGGCTGGCGCAGGTCGCGGGGTTCCTGGGAATTTTTTCCATCGCGGCGGGAGCGATGTCGGCGGCGGCGCTCGCTTTGGTGGCGGGACTGGAATTGATGCGCGGCCGTCGCAATCCGTGGGCGTGGTCGACGCTTCTCGTGAACGTGATGTTATTTGGACTGGGATTTTGGCTGGTGCCCAACGTGACTCCCGATGGCACGCTTTGGGCGCGACTGTTTGCGGCGATCAAAGGGACGGGGTATTTGCTTTCGTGGCCTTTTGCGGGGCCGGGTTGGGGTCTGCTTTTGCAGGCTCCTTGGGTTATTCTGCTCTTCAATGGCTGGTGGAAACGCGAGGAGGCTCACGGGCAAGGCGATCGGTTGACGGGCGCGATGGGATTGTGGGTTTTGACGATGGCGTTTGCCATCGCTTATGGCCGCACGGTGACCGCGAAAAATATCGGGGTGCGCTACTACGACGTGCTGGTGCTGGGGCTGTTTGTTCACGTCCCGGCGCTGATCCGGATTTGTGTCCGCACCTCATCAGGGTGGCGTTTCCTCTGGCGCGGACTCGCGAGCATTTGGCTGATCGCGATTGGGGCCGGACTCTGGCATGACAATCGACCCGGCGACCTCGGGAATATGTTCAAATTCCAACGCGACCTCGCCATCGAGCAACAAGGCGTCGTCCGGGATTTTCTGGTATCAAACGATCCGGCGAAGCTGCAGGAGTTCGAAAAGAAATCGCAACGATTCCCCCATTTTCAAACCACGCTCGATTTCCTGCGTGATCCCAAGGTGCCGGCGCTGCTGCCGCCGAGCTTGACGCCGGATCATCATCAGAATCGATTGTCCCGATTGTCCCGCCAGATCGCGAGCGATTGGCTGACGGTGATCTTGCTGGGATTGGTTGCGGGATTGGCCGGCGCGATTTATCTAGTCCGCCGGCTCAAATTAAATTCTTCTTGAAGAACTCGATCGTTCTTTTCCACGACAATTCGGCGGCGGCTTGATCGTAGCGTGGCGTGGTGTCGTTGTGAAAACCGTGGTTCACGCCGGGATAAATATAGGCCTCGTATTTCACGCCTGCTGCCTTGAGTGCAGCTTCGTAGGCGGGCCAGCCGGCGTTGACGCGCGTGTCGAGGGCGGCGTAATGGAGCAAGAGCGGGCATTTGATCTTGGCGGCGTTTTCCGCTGAGGGTTGTCCGCCATAATAGGGCACGGCCGCTTTCACGAGATCGGGTAGGCGCCAGGCGAGGGTGTTGGCCATCCCGCCGCCAAAACAAAATCCCGTCACGCCAATCGTTCCGTTACAGTCGGCGTGGGCGTGCAGGAATTTCGTGGCTGCGACAAAATCCTCGGTGATTTTTATGCCATCGAGCTTTTGCTGCATCGCCCGCCCGGCCTCGTCATTGCCGGGATAACCGCCCAAGGGATAGAGCGCATCCGGCGCAAAGGCGACGAATCCTGCCAGCGCGACGCGGCGTGCGACGTCTTCGATGTAGGGATTCAGTCCGCGATTTTCGTGTACCACGATGATTCCGGGCAATTTCCCGGGTGCGCCCGCCGGTTTGGTGAAAAGTCCTCGCATCTCGCCGCTACCTTCGGGCGATTGGTATTTAAGGTGGGAAGACGTAACGCGGCCATCGTCCTTTGCTATTTGGGCGGCGAACGCATATTGCGGGCTCAGCATTTCGAGCAGCGCCGCCGCGGTTAGTCCACCCACCGCGAATTTTGCCGCACGTTCCAGAAATCCGCGCCGGTCAATCTGCCCGTGGACGTAATAGTCGTAGAGATCAAGTAGTTCTTGATCAAATTCCTGGGCGGTCCGTCGGTTCATGGGGGGAGGGGGTTGAATTTGCGCAACGAAAACGACGGCCGTAGCGAATGCAGGTTTCGTCCGGCCGCAAATTTTCGCGGATGAGATGCGGAGCGTCCGCCTGCGGGATTTCGCCGGGCGGTTGCTTATTCTGCCTTGGGCAACGGGTGCACCGCGCGGAAGCCCACGGCAAATCGGTTCCACGTATTGATGACGCCAATCACGAGCGTGAGTTTGACGAGTTCGGTTTCCGTGAAATGGCTTCGCGCGAACTCGTAAACATCGTCCGACGCATGGGAATCAGCGATCAAGGTAATCGCCTCCGTCCAGGCCAGCGCCGCGCGTTCCCGCTCGGTGTAGGGCGGCGACTCGCGCCAGGCGGCGAGCAAATGCAGGCGCGCTTCGGTCTCGCCTTGAGCGCGTGCTTCCCGCGTGTGCAATTCGAGGCAATAGGCGCAGCCGTTGAGCTGCGACGCCCGGATCTTTACGAGCTCGGCCAACGAGTGTTCGAGGCCGCAGTCGCGGGAATAATTGGAGAGTGCTCGCATTGGTCCGAAGACCTCAGGTGCGGCTTTGTAGTGATCAAATCGTGGTTGCATGGGACTTGCCGGAGTCTGCGCTTATGCTCGGGAACGAGCCAAGCCAGTATTGTGCGACATGGCTGGGGTGAAAAGGGAAAACAGGGCGTTTATCTTCGCGCGGCAGCTTTCCGCGTCACGATTGTTTCGCGGCCGCGTTTGCCCGCTGGTTCCCAAACGCAGCTGAATTCAATAACCGATCCGGAAGGCACCGACAGGAATGGAGCCGCAGCGACCTCGCGGCGGTGCCGAGTTCGGCTCCACGGCGAGGTCACCGTGGCTTCATGCGATTTAAATCAGTGATCCGGATCCGATGGCCAGTTGTCAGTGCGGAACGGCGCAGCTGGGAGGCCCGCCTTATTGAAAAGGGTCGCAACTGGATTTGCCTGCCATGCGTATCGGGCGGCGATCGGCGATGGAACTTCCGGCGATGAAGCGACGACCGTATCGCCCTCGATTCGCGCATGCGCCCAATGCCAGTGATGATCGGCACCGGCGATGGAGAATTCAGCAAGTTCTTTTCCGTGGCTGGCAAGTGCTCCGCTCACGGGATCGAACTTCAGGCGAAGTTCGGATCCATTGCGCGCCAGCGAGCGGTAGATCGGCCCCGAGGCCGCGACGGGCTGGTGATAATTTCCGGCGAGCGCCAGCAACGCGAGTCGCTCGCCGACGGAGCGTTTTTCGTGCGGGTGAATGTTG
>JAYVMJ010000213.1:0-1920 GCA_043759025.1 Verrucomicrobiota bacterium
AATGAAATTGCGACCTGCCGGCGCCTCAACGGTCGGCGAAATCGAACTAAAAATCTTTTTGCGATTGGGCATGATGGTTATCGTTGGTTGGACTGACTGTTATTTCTTCCTTCTCCTTGCATATATGATGCCGGAGGTCGGAACGAAATTCCCCATATCCTGTTCTGACCAATAATACGCGGCTCTGTGCCGCATAGATGCCCTAATCGGAAAGCTTATCGGCCAGTGTAATGGCTTTAAACAAGGCTGAGGCCTTGTTAATCGTCTCCTGATACTCCGCTTCCGGGACTGAATCAGCCACGATTCCCGCGCCCGCTTGGATGTGGACTTGATTATCTTTAATCAATGCGGTGCGAAGAGTTATACAAGAATCGAGGTTGCCGTCATAACTGAAATACCCCAATGCTCCCGCGTAGCTTCCGCGCTGCGCGCCTTCCTTCTCTGCGATAAGCTGCATCGCGCGAATTTTTGGAGCGCCGCTGACCGTTCCGGCGGGAAACGTGGCGCGCATCAGGTCAAAGGCGGTACGTTCTGGCGCAAGTCGTCCCTCCACCTGTGACACAATGTGCATCACGTGAGAGTAACGTTCGATCGTCATGAACTCGGGTACCTTAACCGAACCGTAGGAGCAAACGCGCCCAATATCGTTTCGAGCAAGGTCCACCAACATCAGGTGTTCGGCCCGCTCTTTCTCATCGGCGAGCAGATCTTTTTCGAAAGCCACATCCTCTTCATTGGTTTTGCCGCGAGGACGTGTCCCCGCGATCGGGCGGATTTCCACCTTTTGATTGGTGAGTCGCACATGCACCTCGGGGGAAGCGCCCACCAAGGCGAAGTCGTCGGCCTCGAGGATGAACATGTATGGCGACGGATTTACCGTCCGGAGCGCCCGATAGAGATCAAGGGGCGTCTTGGTGAATTCGCGCGAGAAACGCTGCGAAAGCACGATTTGAAAAATATCACCCGCCCGGATGTACTCCTTGGACTCGTCCACCATCGCTTCGAACGCGGCCTTCGTGAAGTTTCCCGCCGGCACTTTAACCGGACCGGTGTCGCTCAGGGAGGCCGTTATCAATGGGGATGGCTTGGCCAGCGCTTCCTGAATGCGACGAAGCTCGATGCAGGCGTTGTCGTAGGCCTTGCCGGCATTTTCGCCGATGTGCGCGTTTACGATGAGCCGCATCGTTTGGTGAGCCCGGTCAAATGCCACGATCGAGTCGCAAAGCATAAACCACATCGCGGGCACACCTAGTTCATCCTTGGCCGCCAACGGAACCTTGGGCTCAACGCTGTGAATGTATTCGTAACCCAGATAGCCGACCGCTCCGCCGGTAAAGGGAGGCAATCCCGGAACGCTCACTGGAACATAGCCGGCTAATTCCTGCTGCAATTTCGCCAGCGGATCCGGTTCGCCGGCTTCGGCGCGGATGATCTTTCGCGGATTGCAGCCGATGAAGCTATAACGGGAAACAGTTTCGCCGCCCTCAACTGATTCGAGCAGAAATGCCGGACCCGAACCGCGCAGCTTGGCGTACGCGGAAACCGGAGTTTCCAAATCGGCGAGGAGATCGGTCCGAACAGGGACGACGTTGCCCTGCTTGCACAGGCGGAGGAATTCCTCGCGCGTGGGTGTGACTTGCATGGCTTATTCGACGGTCACCGACTTGGCCAGATTGCGGGGCTTATCGACGTCGCGTTTGAGTGCCACGGCCATGTAGTAGCTCAGTAATTGAACCGGAATGGTTGCAACAATCGGCAGGACGGCTTCGTGGCATTCGGGAATGCGGATGAGGTCGTCGACCAATCCCGGAGGAAGCTCACAGTTTTCGGTGGCGATCGCGATGATCTTGCCTTTGCGCGCCTTGATTTCCTGCATGCTGGAAACGACCTTGTTGAACATTTCGCCTGACGGGACGAAAA
>JAYVMJ010000214.1:0-2364 GCA_043759025.1 Verrucomicrobiota bacterium
GCCGTTGCTGCCCGGCTGGCAGCCCGGCATTTGTCCGGGCCAGTCGCCCGGCAAACAGTCCTCCGCGCCCTCCGCGTTAAATGTATTTTTTCCCGATTCGCGGTGAAGTCGCGCTCACCCTCATTCCTCGGGATCAGGAGGTCTGAGCCTTGGAGTCAGCCTCGGGGCATTGGCCACGCCCCTCGCGGGCGGGGTGGCAACCCGCGCTCCGGGCCATTCTCTTGCACAAGCCACGGCGACCTCGCCGTGGTCTTTCTCTCATCACCGTCCGCACTCCAGCTTGATCAATGCATCAGCTCTCGCACGTCGGCTTGTCCCGGATAAACGATCCGCTTGGGGTCGCGATTGATCCGATGAATCCAGACGCCGGCGACTTGATCGGAATGCCGTTCCGCCACCTTGGCATACGTCTCGGGGTCGCGCTCAACATCGTCGCCAAAGAAATAGAACTTCAACTGGGGAAACGCGGCGAGGATCGTCTCAATGTGACTCAATTTATAGGCCTCGTGATCCTTCTCCCCGTCGCCGCCCTCGGCGGACGTCGACCTCAATTGGAGCACCCCACGCGGGAAACGATCCAAAACCAAAAAACGTCGAATATTATCGGTCAACTGCCGCGGGCTGGCGGAAAGATAGAAGATCGGGGTGGATTCGGGATCAGGATTTTTTTGCACCAGGTTGCGGTAGAGCTCGGCCATGCCTGGCACCGCCTCACGTCGTTCCGGCGACACAATCAGCGAGTTTTTCAGCATCGTGCCCGTGTCCGATACGTCCGTCACCAGAATCGTGTCGTCGATATCGGAGATGATCCCAATAGCGTTACGTGGATTAACTACCAGCAATCCCGCTGGACTGCTGGCCGTGGGCACCGAGGTGATGTCGTGCCAGCCGGGTTTAAGATCGAGTGAGCCGCCCTCCGCCAATTCCCAATAGCCATGCTCACTCGTGCGCAGGGTCCACTCTTTGCCGGCCACGCTCCAGGTCACCAACCCTTCCTCGCCGCCCGCCATTAAAATCCGGGTGTTGCGATACAACGCGGCCAGCGGACCATCGTTCGGCCGAGGCCCCGAGTGAGCTTCCGTGATGCGACCGGAAAAGTGATACCCGTGGGCCCCTTGCCAGCCGTCGTCCACAATCGTATGCACCTGCTCGGCACTCCAAGCCGCTTGCGCCGCCGCCGCAAAAATAATTCCGGTCAACCAGAGTTTCATCGGGAGGTTGGGGACAGTCTCGCGATGAGCGCACTGGCAATCTCGTCCGCCGCGCGGGGTCGCGCAATGGATCGCGCGGCCGCCGCCATGCGCTTCATCCGCGCTTCATCGGCCAGCCATTCGTTGAGGTAATGCGCTGAATCGCCGACATCATAGAGCCGAACGGCGGCTCCACTCTCGAGCAGGTACTCGCAATTTCGCTGCTCCTGGCCCGGGATCGGCGCGACGAGTGCCATCGGTTTTCCCTTCGCGAGAATTTCCGTCGTGGTGAGACCACCGGGTTTGGTCACAATCAGATCGGCGGCGTCCATCAGTTCGTGCATGTTGGAGACGAAGCCATACACCTTCACCGACCCGGGCAGTTTCGCGGCGATCGCTTTGCATTCTTTTTCCAACGCCGCATTTTTTCCCGCCACGACGACCAGCGAAAGCGCGCTGGGCCGACCCTCGAATGAGGTGAGCATCTGCTTCATTGGACCCACCCCAAAACCACCAGAAAGCAACAACGCGGTCGGCTTCTCCGGCAATCCAAGTTTCGCGCGTGCCATCTTCGCCGGCATCGAATGCGTAAAAACGGGGTCGATGGGAATGCCGGTCACACTAATGCGCGCCGCGGGAAATCCCTTGCGAACCAATTCGCGGGCGGCCGCAGGCGTCGCCACGTGGTAGAAGTCGATCTCCGGATAAACCCAAAACGCGTGCGGGCTCACATCCGTAATCACCGCGTGGACTGGTGTGCTCAATTTTCCCCGCGCCTTCAGGTCCGCGAGCAGTTCCAGCGGAAGAAAGTGAGTGCAGACAATCACCTCGGGATCGGTTTCCGCCAGCAGCGTCTTGAAAGAGCGGGCATTGAGTTTGTCGAACGCGAGCCGGGCCCGGACCCGCCGGCTTCCGGGCTCCCGCATCACGTCCCATTTTTCGTAGAGATAGCCCCAGAGTTCCGGCGCTTTCTGCACCAGGTCGATGTAGGATTTAACATACATGCGACGGAAGAGCGCGGAGGTACATTCCAAGGTATCGACCACCCGAAAGCTTCGAACGGAAGGCTGGAGCGCCGCCGCGATTGCCTGAGCCGCCCGCGTGTGACCCGCGCCAGCCGTGGCGTGCAAAATCAAAACCAAAGTCTTTCCGCCGACAGCATGGTTCGTCATGG
>JAYVMJ010000215.1:0-7819 GCA_043759025.1 Verrucomicrobiota bacterium
TGGCAGCAGGATCCCCATTCCAACTACCTCGGTCGCGTCGTGGTGTCGGAAAAGATCAAGTATTTCTCCGTAACGGTCGACCTGGTGGCGGAAATGTCCGTCTACAACCCGTTCGATTTCTTTCTCGAGCCTTACGCCGAGCAGTTTCCGTTCACCTACGAAAAGAAACTCGCGGTCGAACTCGCCCCTTTCCTGCGCAAGCATCCGCGCAAACCGAAATTCGCCGACTTGGTGGCATCCCTCGACACCAAGCCGCAGCGTTCGATCGACTACCTCGTCGCGCTCAACAGCCGGATCAACCAACTCGTCGGCTATACGATCCGCCTTGAACCGGGCGTCCAAACGCCGGAGCAAACGCTCACGCTTGGCAGCGGCTCGTGCCGCGATTCCGCATGGCTGCTCGTCAACACCCTGCGCCATGCCGGCCTCGCAGCGCGTTTCGTTTCCGGTTATCTGATCCAGTTAAAATCCGATGTGAAGTCGCTCGACGGTCCGTCGGGCACGGAAAAAGATTTCACCGATCTGCATGCGTGGTGCGAAGTTTTCCTGCCGGGCGCCGGCTGGGTCGGACTTGATCCGACGTCGGGCCTGCTCGCCGGCGAAGGTCACATTCCCCTCGCCTGCTCGCCCGAGCCATCCGGCGCCGCTCCCCTCTCCGGCGGCGTGGACGAGGCCGAGGTGGAATTCGGTTTCGAGATGTCGGTCACGCGCATTTCCGAAACACCGCGCGTCACCCAGCCTTACACCGAGCAACAGTGGCAACACATCGCCACGCTCGGCCACGCGATCGACGCCGATCTTGTGAAAAACGACGTGCGCCTGACCATGGGCGGCGAACCCACCTTTGTTTCCGTCGATGACCCGAATGGCCCTGAATGGAATTTCACCGCAGTGTCGCAGAAGAAACGCACGCTCTCAGGTGAATTGATCAAGCGTCTGCGCGGAAAATTCGCGCCCGGCTCGCTGCTGCATTACGGTCAGGGCAAATGGTATCCGGGTGAACCGCTGCCCCGCTATGCGCTCGCTGCGTACTGGCGCAAGGACGGCGTGCCGATCTGGAAGGACGACGGACTCATCGCCGACGAAGCGAAAAATTACGGCCACGGAGCGAAGGAAGCGAAGGAGCTCGCGACGCGCATCGCCCGCACCATCGGGGCCGACCCGAGTCACCTGATGACGGGTTACGAAGATATTTTTTATTACGCGTGGAAGGAGCGCCGGCTGCCGTCGAACGTCTCGCCCGAAAAATCCAACATCAAAGACAAGCAGGAGCGCGCGCGCATCACCCGGCTCTTCCAGGAAAATCTCGGCGAAGCCGCTGGGTTTGCTTTGCCCGTCAAACGCGTGGTGTACGGCGACCAACAAGGCTGGATGTCGGGTTCGTGGTTTTTGCGTGACGACGAGACCATGTGGCTGACGCCCGGTGATTCGCCGATGGGCCTGCGTCTCCCGATCGACTCGATTCCGTGGGTCGCGCAAAAAGATTATCCCTGGGGCACGCCGCAGGATCCGTCGCAAAAATTCGGGGAACTGCCGAAAGAGTTTCCGTATCGCTTAAGCCCTGAGGCGAGCGGCCAGCGTTTCATGCGCACGGGCGATTCGCCGCAGTTCGCGGGTCAGGGACCCGGCGAGCGAAAGCAAAAACCAGAGCTCCCACCGGAGTTCGATCCGAACCGTCCGCTCGTGCCCGGGCAGAGCGCGCCGAATGTCATTCGCACCGCGCTGTGCGTGCAACCGCGCGATGGACGTCTGCACATTTTCATGCCGCCGGCGACCAAAGCCGAGGATTATCTCGATCTCGTGGCCGGCATCGAAACCGCCGTCACCAGCATGGGCGTACCCGTCATCATCGAAGGCGAGACACCGCCGAAAGATCCCCGCATCAACAAACTCGCGGTGACACCCGATCCCGGCGTGATCGAAGTCAACATGCACCCGAGCAAGACGTGGGACGAGCTCGTGGATCGCACGACCACGTTGTATGAGGAAGCGCGCCAGAACCGGCTCGGCACGGAAAAATTCATGGTGGACGGACGCCACACCGGCACCGGCGGCGGCAACCACATTCTCATCGGCGGCGAGACGCCCTCCGATTCGCCCGTGTTGCGCCGGCCCGATTTGCTGCGATCGCTGCTGGCCTACTGGCAGAATCACCCCTCGCTCAGTTATCTTTTCTCCGGTCTTTTTATCGGGCCAACTTCACAGGCGCCTCGTATCGACGAGGCACGCAACGACAGCCTGTACGAGCTGGAAATCGCCTTCAAGGAAATGGACCGCCAGACCGCCGGCGGCAGTCCGTGCCCGCCGTGGCTCGTGGACCGGTTATTCCGCAATCTCCTCACCGATTCCAGCGGCAACGCGCACCGTTCCGAGTTCAGCATCGATAAACTCTACGATCCCGGCAGCGCGACCGGCCGTCTCGGCCTCGTGGAAATGCGCGCGTTCGAAATGCCGCCGCACGCACGCATGAGTCTGGCGCAACATTTGTTGCTGCGCGGACTCGTCAGCAAATTTTGGCGCGAACCGTACAAGAACGATCTCGTGCGGTGGGGCAGCGACATTCACGACCGCTGGATGCTGCCGCATTTTTGCCAGACGGATTTTGGGGATGTCATGCAGGATTTACAGATCGCGGGCTATCCCTTCAAGGCCGAGTGGTTCGCGCCGCATTTCGAATTTCGTTTCCCGCATATCGGCGATTTTTCGCAACGCGACGTGCAGATCGAATTGCGCACGGCGCTCGAACCGTGGCACGTGCTCGGCGAGGAAGGCAGTGCGGGCGGCACCGTGCGCTACGTGGACAGTTCCCTCGAACGCATGCAGGTGAAAGCCCGCGGACTCATCGGCGATCGTTTTGCGCTCTCCGTGAACGGTCATCGTCTGCCCATGCATGGCACGGGCACGAATGGCGAAGCCGTGGCCGGCGTGCGTTACCGCGCGTGGCAACCGCCCAATTGTTTGCAGCCCACGATCGGCGTGCACGCACCGCTGACGTTTGATTTGGTGGACATGTGGAACCAACGCTCGCTCGGTGGTTGCACTTATTATGTCGCGCATCCGGGCGGCCTCAGCCACGAGACTTTCCCGGTGAATTCGTACGAAGCGGAGAGCCGCCGGCTTTCGCGTTTCGTGCCATTCGGCCACACCCCAGCAGGTGTGCCCGTGAATCTGCCACCCGCCGCGCAACCCGGATCGCCGTTCACGCTGGATCTGCGGCACGCGTGAAGACAGCAGGCGGGACGCCTGCTGCTACACGGAAAAATCGCCGCATCCGTCGGGCGCGACATTCCGACGTATGTCCGAAACTCCGGCGTAGCCACGGGCCCCTGACCCGTGGTTCTGAGAGCAACGCGGGGCGCGTTGCTGGACGTCGGTAGAATCCTCACGTTTGAACTCGTGAATGGGTTATCGGTTCAATTATTTCACAGCCTGATGATTCCTGAATTCCAGCCATTTGATTTTCAGGGGAATTTCCAATCCACGCATCGAAATCTTCCCCACTGGCAGCAAGAAGGCGCGACCTATTTTGTCACGTTTCGTCTGGCCGACTCACTGCCGGCGGCCGAATTGGAACGCTGGGAAGAGATGCGGCAGCTCAACCCGTCCGAAAATTTTGATTGGGTCGAACGCTATTTGGACGCGGGCAGCGGGAATTGCATTCTCATTCTAATTCGCAAATGCGCGCAGATAGTGGAAGACGCCCTGCGCCATTTTGACGGCGAACGCCTCGTGCTTGGTGCCTATGCAATAATGCCCAACCACGTGCATGTTCTTACGCAACCCCGGGGAACAACGACGTTGAGTTCGATGCTGCAAAGTTGGAAATCTTTCACTGCGCATAAAATCAATCAGACACTCGGGTGGAGTGGGCGCATTTGGCAGGCGGAAAGCTTTGACCGGATCGTGCGCGACGAAAACGAGCTACGGAAGTGCCATTCTTATATTCTGGAGAATCCCGCAGCCGCTTGTTTGCGACCGGGAACTTTCAAGGTTGGCTGCGGATCGGCGCGGTGGCTTGAAATTCCGACGTAGCCACGGGCCTCTGGCCTGTGGTTGAGACCTACAATGTGAAAACGTGTGTTTCCCCGATCCAGAACCGCAGGCGGGACGCCTGCTGCTACGCGATGCCATCTCGCAGCATAGGCCTCTGGCCTGTGGATCAGAGGTTTTGCACCGCGGCTCGTGACAAACGACAGGAACGATCCATTCGAGCAATATCCAAACACGCAGGCGGACGCCTGCGACTACGGCGCAAGAAGATCACGTTAGAGTCGTAAATGGCCGTTGCTAGCACCGGCGGGAATCACGTAATTTCTCCAACCGCACCCCATGTCCACGTCGCCCTTCGTTTCCCGTTCGGCTCCGCTCGCCTATACCGGCAAGGGCAATCGGTTTGATGAGTGTGTAGACGCGGCGGGTCGGCTGCGCGAACCGTGGGCGGATTTTTTTGCGCACGTTGGGACCGATCCGGCGGCAAAACTCAAGACGGCGACCGATGCCTGTCACCGTGCGATTCTCGAGCAGGATGTGAGCATGAACGTCTATCTCGGCGACCAATCCGGCGCGCAGCCGTGGCCGCTGGACGCCGTGCCGTTGCTCATCAGTTCGGAAGAGTGGAAGCAAATCACCCGCGGCCTGAAGCAACGCGCGCACCTGCTCAACGAAATGCTGGTCGACCTTTACGGCCCGCAAAAACTTCTGCGCGACGGTCACCTGCCGGCCAAGCTCGCCATGGCCAATCCGCATTTCCTGCGGGCGTGCGCCGGTCTGGGGAAACCTGACGGCGTATTTCTCCACAGCTACGCGGTGGACTTGGCGCGCTCACCCGACGGCAAATGGTGGGTGATCGAAGATCGGCTCGATGCCCCCTCGGGCCTCGGCTACACGCTGCAAAACCGCATCATCACCCGGCAGGCGTTGCCGGATGTCTTTCACCGCGCGCCAGTGCAGCGACTCTATCAATTTTTCCAAGACTACCGCAGCTCGCTCGAAGCGCTTTCGCCCAATCGGGAATCAGCGAGTGTCACCTTGCTCTCGCCGGGCCCGGCCAACGAAACTTATTTCGAGCAGGCTTATCTTTCGCGCTACCTCGGCTACACGCTCGCCGAAGGCGAAGATCTCATCACGCGCGACGGCCAGGTTTTCCTGCGCACCGTGGGCGGATTAAAGCGCACCGATGTACTCGTGCGTCGCGTTGACTCCGATTATTGCGATCCACTGGAACTCGAATCCCGCTCCCTGCTCGGTATGCCCGGACTTGTCCAAGCGGCGCACGGCGGGCAGGTCGCACTGGCCAATCAGCTCGGGGCCCGCGCCTTGGAAACGCCGGCACTTCTCGCCTTTTTGCAACCGCTGTGCCGCCACATTCTTGGTGAGGAATTATTGATTCCCAGCGCCGGCACGTGGTGGGGCGGACAGCCGGGACCACTCCACTACATCCTCGAAAAATTGCCCGACCTGGTCGTGAAGCCGGTATTTCGCGGACCGAACTCCGCGCCGCCGCGTTATGGCGCGCGCATGGGCAAGGCCGCGCGGGCGGAACTGGCCAGCGAAATCCGCGCTCAACCCTGGGCGTGGTGCGGACAGGAACGCGTCTTGCACGGCACCACGCCCGGCTGGCACGAAGGGCATTTGCGACCGATGCCTTTCATCACCCGCTTCTTCCTGGCGTGGAAGGATGGCGATTACATGGTGATGCCGGGTGGCCTCACCCGCTGTAATCCGAAGGGCGAGGACATGATCGTGTCGCTGCAACAAGGCAGCATCAGCAAGGACACGTGGGTACTCGACGAGGAATCGGTCAACTCAACGCCGTCATTGCCGCCGGCGCGAATCAACGAGGCGCTGCGCCATCCGGCCGCCACGCTCAGCAGCATGGCCGATAATTTTTTCTGGCTCGGCCGTTATCTGGAGCGATGCAGTCAGATTGTCCGCAAGCTGGATAAAATGAGCCCGTTGATCCGCGACGAAATCGCGACGCTCGATCCCGGCGTGTCGGCGGACGCGTTGCGCTTTGTCCTTTTCGCCCAGGATTACACCGTTCCCGCTACGGCGACACTCGAACAGCAGGCCACGTTGCTGCGGCAAGTGGCCGGCGACCGGACCAAAGCATCGAGCCTGGCGTCCAATCTCGAAAGTCTCGGCGGGTTGCTCGATCGCGTGAAAGTGCGCATGCCGCCCGAGGCGTGGCAGATATTGCGACAGATGAGGCGGCGGCCCGCCGTGCTCGACGGTCCGGCCTGCTCCGCGTTGCAACAACAGCTCACGGCGTTTGAAGGACTCACCGCCGAGGGCATGCCGCGCGACACCGCCTGGCGGTTCCTCGATCTCGGTCGGAGAATCGAGCGCGGCACGCAGTTGCTCTCGCTGCTCGCGGGCTTGTTGCACCCGTACAACGGTAGCGCGCCAACGGAATTCCGCCTGCAAACCGTTTTGCATCTCGCGGATTGCCTCTCGACGTACCGCAGCGTTTTCCACGGATCGCTGAATACCGAGGCGGCGCTGGACTGGTTGTTTCATTCGCCGGAGAATCCCCGCGGACTCCACTTCCAGGTCGAGCATATCAATACGCATCTCGCGCTATTGCCCGAGGAACTAGCGCCGCAATCGGTCGCCACCCTGCGCAGCCTCGCTTCCCGGATGTTGAGCGACGTGCGTCTCGCCAAGTTGGAGGAGCTCGCGTCCGATCCGGTCAAGGCGAACGCGACGTTCATGGAGTTGCGCAACGGACTGACCGGAATGAGCGACCGGCTCACCCATATTTATTTTTCCCACGCGGTCGCGAGGTGAACCGGTCCCATGACCACTTATTGCATCACCCACGAGACCACCTACCAGCACGCCGGCCAGGCGACGGCGGCGTGGCAGATGCTGCAGTTGCAACCGCGCAATGAGACCGCCCAGGAATGCCTCGATTTCCAACTGGAGATTTCGCCGCCGGCGCAGGATCTCGTCGCGCGCTCCGACTATTTCGGCAACACCCGGCATTTCTTTTCCATCCGGGAAGCCCACAAGGAACTCTCCATCATCAGCCGAAGCACCGTGCGGCGAGGCAACGAGGCGAGCCCGCTCCCGGGCATCACGGGGCCGCTGAACGCCGCCCGGCCGCACATCGCGAGGTTGATCGGCGGGCGCGGACAATTTGAACTGGAGCAGTACCTGCATACCACACCCCTCGTGCCTTTGCTGTCGGGAACAGCTGCGTTGGCGGACGGGTTGGACGCCGAAACCCTACCGCTGCTTGATTGGATCAGCGCCCTCGGAAAAAGATTTTCCGAGACCTTTGTTTTCGATTCCAAAGCCACTACGATCAGCACGCCACTGGCGAAGGCCTTGGAATTGAAGCGCGGGGTCTGCCAGGATTTCACCCACCTGTTTCTCAGCTGCGTGCGCCAGTACGGATTGCCCGCAGCGTACGTGAGCGGTTACCTGTTGACGAATCCGCCGCCGGGCCGGCCACGGCTGCGCGGGGCCGATGCGATGCACGCGTGGGTGTCGGTGTTTGTACCGGAAGTGGGCTGGGTCGATTATGATCCGACCAACACTTGTTTCACCGGCGACGGGCACTTGGTGGTCGCGCGCGGACGTGATTATGCGGACCTCAGTCCGACCCGCGGCGTATTCAGTAGTGGCGGAGTCCATCGATTGAAGATCGGCGTCACGGTCGAGCCGGAGCACGAAGTATAGCCCGCGAACGGTTAGCCTGCATATTTCATACTCAACCAAGACCAGAAATGGTACATCGAGAAAACCTGAGGCTGATCACTGAGGTCACAGAGGAGAAATCAACCGCGTCCTAGTGATGATGTCCGCTATCGCG
>JAYVMJ010000216.1:0-1703 GCA_043759025.1 Verrucomicrobiota bacterium
CGTCCTGATCGCCGTGTGGTCCAACGACTGGATTTCCAGCCGGATGTCAGCCAATGGTTTCTTCACGTTTACCGTCAGCATGGATTGGCGCGTGCTCGGCTTTGCCCTGATCCTTTCAGTGGTCACCGGGATGATTTTCGGCATCGTTCCCGCGTGGATCACCTCTCGCGTAAATGTGAACGAGACCCTGAAAAGCGGCGGCCGCGGATCAACGGGCGATCGCGCGCATCATCGTTTTCGTCACTTCCTGATCGTCGGACAATTCGCCCTCGCTCTCATCCTGCTCGTCGGCGCGGGGCTTTTTATTCGCGGCGTCGACAAAATGCTCGCGCGCCAAACCGGCTGGGCATCGCACCAAATCGTGCAAGGTATCATTAACTTGCCGCAAGTCAGATACCCCGATCCCGCGCAAACCTACTTGTTCTACAGTCGACTGGAGGAACGGCTCCGGGCTTTGCCCGGCGCGAAACAAGTCACGATCTGCTGGACCCTCCCCGTTTTCCAATACCTGGCCAACCGGAACTACGTCGTCGAAGGTCGCGAACCGCCCGCAGTCGGCAGGGAACCGCTCGCCGGCGTCAATTCGGTCATGCCTTCCTATCTCGATACGCTTCAAATCAAATTGCTCAGGGGAAGAAATTTTTCCGACGGGGATAAACTTGGCTCGACGCCGGTGGCAATGATTAACGAATCGATGGCGAAAACTCTTTTCCCAAACGAAAACCCGATCGGTCGCCGCATCGGCAATCCTGACCCAGCCAATCGCGGCTGGATGGAAATCGTCGGTGTATTCTCGAACGTTGAATTCGCAGTGGAATTTGGCCCTCCCACTACAAAACTCACCGTTCTCCGTCCACTCACCCAGGAAACGTGGAATTATGTGACGGTCGCCATCCTCAGCGATTCGCCGGCCTCACTGACTCAACCGTTGCGCGAAGCCGTCGCCGCGATGGACAGTAACTTGGCGGTGCAACAATTGGGCACGATCGATCAATTCATCGCTCAGGCACTGAGTTCAACGCACATGATCGACGCCCTGCTCGCGTGCTTCGCGACGTTGGGACTATTTCTCGCTGCCATCGGACTTTACGGAGTCATCTCCCGCATCGTCAGCCAGCGCACCGGGGAAATCGGCGTACGCATGGCATTAGGCGCGCAACCGCGCGATGTGATGTGGTTGATCATGAAGCTCGGAATAAAGCTCATCATCTTCGGAACCGTCTTCGGCCTGATCGGCTCATATGGCCTCGCCCACGCGCTGGCGGCAATTTCCCCGCAAGCCGCCGCCTCGAACGATTTCACCTCCGTCATCGCCGCCACACTCCTGCTCATCGCAGTGGCGCTGCTCGCGTGTTATCTCCCCGCACGCCGGGCCATGCGGGTCGACCCGATGTCGGCACTGCGCACGGAGTAAATCCAAAAAATCCGATGCTCGCCGACTTGAAACACGCCATCCGCGCACTGGGCCGCACGCCCGGCTTCACCGCCATCGCGCTCATCACGCTCGCCTTGGGCATCGGCCTCAACACGGCGATGTTCAACGTCGTCAATTCCGTGGCGCTGCAACCACTGAAATTCCCCGAAGCCGACCGGTTGTTCCGACTCCAACATCCGATTCCGGGCCATCAGGATTCCGACGGAAACCGACCAGCACACTTTGTCGAAATCGATCGCGAGATCTCCGATATTGCCGAAGTGGCCTG
>JAYVMJ010000217.1:0-7495 GCA_043759025.1 Verrucomicrobiota bacterium
TGCGATAGCGCCGGGCCAATTTCTGCACGAGCACCGACGCAAATTTTCTATAAACGCGACTGCTCGGTGAGTACTGCTGGCGGGAGCCCACTTGCAAAACAACTCCGTCAGCGGTCACGGGCAATACCTCGGGATATTTTCTGGAGAGCCACGGTGGCGGGGAGGCGGTGGCGGTCGCAAGGCACACTGAAATCTTATTGGCGGCGAGCAGATCCATGATCCGGTCGAGCCAGCCAAAATCAAACCGTGTTTCGGCGGGTTGAAGTTTCGCCCAGCTAAAAATTCCGACACTCACGATATTGACTCCGGCTTCCCGCATCAGGCGAACGTCTTCAGCCCAGACTGATTCCGGCCATTGCTCGGGATTGTAGTCGCCGCCATAATATAATTTGGAAGGAAGCCGGGGATGCATCGAGGTTTGAAGATAGGGAATTGTCGCGGGAAACGAGAGGGAAATCTGCTGGGCGGGTCATATCATTACGTTCACTCTGACGAACGTCCGAGGTGGTTAAAGGTAGGGCGCTTTATCCCTAAAGCGCCGTCGGAATTCGCGACCACCGTGGATCTCGCGAGCGCACTGAACGGCGGGTTGCGGAAAACCCGCCCCACCTTCCTGATAGCGGCATCGGAGTGATTGTGGATGAGGCAGCGGGGGTGCTGGATGGGATTTAATTCCAGAGTTTGTTCAAAACAAACCACGGCGGGGTCGTCGTGGCTCCATGATCATCTACCTTAGCCAAATCATGCAGTTGAGTGATGATGCTGCTCCCAAATGTCCGCACTCAATGGTGGAAGCCGGCCTCCGGACGGGTTGGCTTGAGCCACGCAGGAGAAAACGCGGCCGGAGTCCGCGTTCCACCCCGTTCAACTGCATGACTCCGGCTTAGCTGCCTTCCGGTTTGATCACCGGCTTCGGCGGGCTCGCCGGCAGGTGCCAGTTCGCCGGGAGATCGGGATGCGCGGGATCGAAGGGTTTTACTTCCGGCCGAAGATGGGTGGCGAGCGCGGGGACCTGTGATTTGATTCCCTCCACCACGCAACGCGCGAGTTCGTAAGCGCCGTACGCGTTGAAATGAGTGTCATCGGCGAGCGCGGCAGGTTGGCCCGGAAACGAATTGGCGGGAAAATGCACGAAGGCTTTTTTGGTCTTTTCCGGTCCGAGCGCCTCGTAGAAAGGAATGCTCATCGCGTTGAGATCGACCACCGGCACATTGAGTTCCTTGCCCACTTCACGCATCGCTTGCGGATAACCTTCGAGCGTGGGTACGATATGGCCGTCAGCCCCGAAATGGCGGCGTTCCATCGAGGTGACCAAAACGGGCAGGGCACCTTTGGCCCGGGTTTCCGCAATAAAACGACGCAGGTAATCCTTATAGCCGGTCGCGGCATCGGTGTGCTCGGCATTAATTTTTTGGTCGTTGTGGGCGAATTGAATGAAGAGGTAATCGCCGGGCTTGAGGAGCGACATCACCTTGGCGAGGCGGTGTTCCCCGACGAAGGATTTGATCGTCTCTCCGGATTCGGCGTGGTTGGCCACGGCGATCTGGTCATCAAAGAAGGCGGGGAGCATCTGGCCCCACGCGGCCCATGGTTCGATCTGTTGATCGGTAACAGTGGAATCGCCCGCGATAAAAACGGTGATGGCATCGTCGACCTTGACGAGTTCGAGGGCGGCGATGCACGGACGGCTGCCGTTGAATTCCAAGGTCAGTCGATCGTCCCAATGCAACGCGCCGATCTCCCGCGGCTTCAGGTGAACTTTACCACCGCCGGGTATCTGCGGATTGCGGATATTGACGAGGAAGGTCGCGGTTTTGATTTCGCCCTTCGCGGTGTCGACTGGTTCGAGCACCAACCGCCGCGACTCCGCTTTGACCACGGTGTGGGAAACGCCCGCACGGTCGCCCAACGTTAAAGTGACGCGATAATTTCCTTCCGGCAAATCGACCGAAAAGAAAAACGGTTTATCGCTGGTGCAATAATCACCGGCGGGATGTCCCCCGCTGCCGCGATGCGTCGCGGAGACGGTCGCTCCGGCCTCGAAGCCGTAGCCGCGGTTGTTGGAATAAACGGTATTCGCGTTGACGGGCAACCAGCCATCGGTGGCGACCGTAGCGCCGAAATCAAATTTTCGTTCCAATGGGGCGGCAGCTGGCGAGGCGTGGACGGGGAGGGCAATGCACATTAGCAGGCAGGCCAGTTGAATAAAGAGCCCCGGAGCAAGCTCCGGGGCATTGAAACCAAGCCAACCATGCCGCCGATCGGTTATCCTCTCCTCGGTGGCACGGGCGTCCCGCCCGTGTTCGCCCGGGCCCACGGGCCAGAGGCCCGTGCCACTTCCCAATCCAAGCCGGAGCCGTTCGGCGTCGCTCACGGTCAGCGACAAGCTCCGGGGTAACGGACCCACAGCGAAAATGAATACCGAGCCCGCATCCAACCGATTCAGCGCGGGAACTTTCCTTAGCTGCCTGCCGTTCCGGCCGCATCCTTGCTCCGCCAGCTTCGCAAATCCCGCGCGAGTGAACCAAAACCTTGCGGAAAATCATTCTCCAGCCTTCGCACATCGCCTTGGTGCCGCATCACCTCCTGCAACGCGCGTTTCATTTCGTGGGGCAGCGTGGGCCGTTCCGTGCCGTAAACCCGCCATTTCAACTCCCGGCGCGTGTACGGCGGTCGGCCGTTGATTTGTCCTTTGATCCACGCTGCTTCCGTCACCGACGTGTCGCGGCCGCACAAATACCATGCCTCCACCGCCGGAACCGCGACGCCCACTGCCCGCAAAACCCGCTCTCGTCCGCGGGCCGGCGGCAGGTTTTTCAAGACCCGCCGAAATACGGCGCGCAGCCGGCAGATCCGGCAAAACGGATGATAATATCCGGGCGCTTCGTGCTCGATGGTGTGCACGGGGGAATCGTCCGAATCGACCACCACCACCAGCCCATCCGCGTCGGTATTGAAATGCAAATACCGGAGAATCGCAGGCAACACTTGTTCAACCGAAGGCCAGCCGCGCGCTCTCAGCGACGACCCAACCGTGGTGAACGACGAACCCAAGACTCCCTCCACCAGCACGAGCAACGCGGCTTCGTCAGCGGGTGATTCACTGAGAACCGCCAGTTTCATGGAACAATCATCCCTAAAGAATTCAAAGGCCGCGGGAGAAAACGCATATTATTCGCGTGGCACGGCACCAAGAATTCCGCTGTACCAGAGGTCGCCCAGATTCGATTCCTTCATCAGTTCCAGCAGATCCGCGCGGTCGGACAATCGCTCGAAGGTTGCCGCGTTGCCTTGTTTGTTTGCCAGAATGATTTCCTCGGGATGGTCCCTGAACAAATCGAGCAGATAGGGCGAGTGGGTTGTCGCGAGTACCTGATCTGGCGGGCGACCGCCTGACTCCGGCAAAGGGTAACTGAGTCGATACAGCGCGTCGCGCACCTCGCGCAGCAGTCGCGGATGCACGCCTCGATCCACTTCCTCGATGCACACGACGCCCGGTGGCTCAGGGGCATGCGCGAGCGTGAGAATCGCCAGCAGATGCAATGTACCCTGCGAAAGATTTTGCGCCGGCAGCAGTTCGCCGCCGGCAAGCCGCGCCAGCAATTCGACGTGCTCATCGCCCACCGCGCGAAATTCCAAACCAGAAAACTCCGGCATGATGCGGCAGAACTCCGCCTCCATATGATTGAGCTGGCTGGGAATATGACGCCTCCGCGCCGCCAGCACGGCCGCAAGAGTGGAACCATTCGCCGTTAGTTCACTGCCTTCCTTTGCCTTTGCCGGGACTGCCATCGCGCTGTGATCGAAGGCAAACGCCCGGATCGTTTCCAAACGCGAGCGCAGAGCCGCCCACTTTTCCGCCCCTGCTATTCCCGGTGCGTGGTCCACCGTCAGAAAATTACAAACCACATCATCTGCAGTGCAGCCAAGGGTCACGCGCACGTCGTTAAACGGTGGATTAAAATCAAAACTGATCTGCGGGCCCTTGGAAATCTGGTCTTCCAACTCGTGCGCATCAGTGACCGGCAGCGCCGACAACGTCCGAAGTTGAAGCAAGGATTGAATGAGACTCGTTTTCCCGCTGCCACTGGGGCCGAGCAAGAGATTGAACGGCCCAAGTTGCACCGCCGCCGAGCGCAGCGCCTTGAAATCCTTAAAATGGACCGCGGCAATCACAGGCGACACCGTACAATTCAAAAAACGAAAGTTCCAGTCCGGAGTGTGAGCCTGGGACTACCGCGTAAATCATGCCCCCGGCGGAGTGCCCCGCAGCAACGCACCGATTTCGCGAAGCCGCTTTAACTGCGGTCCTGCAATCAGCCCGGTGGGGTCGGGCGGAACATTGAGCAGGTAGTTCGCTTTTCGTTCATTGCACGCCTTGAGGCGTGCAACCACGGCCTCGGCCGTCTGCAGATCGCCGGGGGCGGTCGCCTCACGCCAAAACCAACGTGCCCCAGTCTGGATCGTATCGCAGACTTCAGCAGGCAAATCGTTTCCGGCCACGGGCAAGGTCGTTTTCCAGGGAAATTCTATGCTCACTACGTCCGAATCCCGCAACGTGCGCGCGTTGTTACCGAGCACCGGACAATGCGGCTGGAGCGATTTCACGTACTCCTTCATCTCAGGCCACTGTGCACGGGTGTATTTGTTGTCGTACTGGTCGATCCAGATCAGGTCGATCGGTCCGTAATTCGTCAGGAGCTCGGCGAGCTGTTTTTTCATGAAGCCAACATAGTCGCCGGCTGCCTCCGGCGGCAGGCCGTGGAGATTGGGCTTCCCGGACGGCGGCGCGTTATGATGGGCGTCATCCGAGTAGTCTCCCGGAAAACAATAATAGAATCCGATCTTTAGTCCGCGCGAACGGCAAGCAGTCACAAACTCCCGAACGATATCTCCATCGCCGTGCCGGAAATTTTTGAATAGCGTGATGTCGTGTTTCGTGGCTGCGCTGTCGTAGAGTGCGATGCCTTCAGTGTGCTTAACCGTGAGGACCAGATACGTCATTCCCGCCGCCTTGGCCTCGTCGGCCCATTGTCCGCAATCGAGTTTCGTGGGATTAAACAACGCCGGATCTTCGCAGCCTCCCGCCCAGTCAACGTCCGCAACCGTACCGAGGTTGAAATGGACAAACATGCCGAAACGCCACGTCACGAAATCCCGTTGTTCCGGCGTCAGGCTGACGTCATCGTGCTCCGCGACTGAAGCGACGCCTGCCGACGCAAAAGAGGTCGATCCCACTGAGAAAACCCCGATCGCCATCCAGACCGGTCCACTTAACTCGTCGCGACAAGTTCACCCGCTGATTCAGCAACAACACCAGAGGCGCGTCAAGTACCGCACCGCAAATTCCACCTCACTACGGGAGCAAATCGAGCTGAACGACAATTCAGTAGGGACCGCGAATATGAGCAGCGACGTTGCGCTCGTGGAATGACGCCAGTTTTACGTGTTGCGACCGGCTCAATGGCGCGAGGATCGACGCGCGCGCATTTCCCTGGGCTTGGGCGACATTTCTCGCGCCGGGGATAACGACGCTCACTGCTTCAAAATCCAAACACCAGCGGAGAGCCATCTCGGCGAGCGTCATTCCAGTCGGAACCATTGGCTTCAGGGCGTCGGATAACTCCACCCCTTTTTCAAACGGCAGGCCGGCGAACGTTTCACCGACGTTAAAGCTCTGCCCGTCGCGGTTAAAATTCCTATGGTCGTCGGCGGAAAATTTTGTGGTCTTCGTCATTCTGCCGCCAAGCAGCCCGCTGGCCAGCGGGAGACGTACAATCAGCGCCACGCCGTTTTTCCGGGCGACATCGAACAACACGTGAATGGGCTTTTGCCGGAAAATATTGAAAATGATCTGAAGCGCCGAACAACCGGGTTGAGCGCAGCACCACACAGCTTCGTCCATCGCCTCCACACTCGCACCGTAAGCCTTGATTTTCCCTTCGCGCTTCAACTCCTCGGCCCAGCCGAAAAGTTCACCGCGCATCAACACGTCGGCGGGCACGCAGTGGAATTGAGTAAGATCCAGCGCCTCAATGCCCAGGCGGCGCAGCGAATCCTCCGTGTGTTGGCGGACGGCCTCGCGGGTGAAATTCTTCGGCCAGCCTGGATCGCCCCGGCGGCCCAATTTGGTCGCGATGAAGAGCTGATTCCGCAGTTTTGATTCCCGCAAAAACCGGCCAATGAGCGTTTCGCTGCGTCCGTCGCCGTAAGCGTCGGCAGTATCGAAAAAATTCGTGCCGGCATCGACTGCGGCGTTGAGGGTTGAGAGTGCCTCATCGTCCGTGACGTTGCCCCAGTTGCCGCCAATCTGCCAGGTTCCCAGTCCCACTTCACTGACCAAGCGCCCGGTTTTTCCGAAAATACGCGAATTCATGGTGAACAGTGTGGGAACTTTGCCGACTGCCACAAGCCCAAGACCCCAAAAACGAACAAGGGACGGAAAATGAATTCCGTCCCTCGAACCTTTGAAAGCGTCAGGTGGTCGCGACTAGACGACCCACAAAAACAGACTAGGCTGCGGCGAAACTGGGCTGCGGCATCGGGCGCGCGGTCTCGAAGAAATCTGTCATTGAGGATTCGCGGCTGAATTCCGGAGCGGCGCGGAGGAGCAAAGTACGAAGACTTTCGCGAGCGCGGGCGATCCGGCTTTTCACGGTGCCAACATTAATGCGGAGATTGTTCGCAATTTCCTCATAGGAAAGATCGAGCATCGTCCGCATCGTGAGAATTTCGCGGTGCGACGCATCGAGTTGTTCCATGCAACCTGCGATCAAAGAGCTGAACTCCGTCGTCATGGAATCGGTCCGCGGGTTGTTCGTCCCGTCCGACAGTGCGCCGGTCAGTGAAACGCCGCTGCCATCGACAACGGCCTGATCGATCGACATTGTGTCCTGGCGACGGCGGCGGAAAAAGAACCAGTAGCGATTGCGGGCAAGATTGAGGCCGATGCAATGGAGCCACGTGGCGAGCGAGGCATCGCCCCGGAATTTCGCAAGACCGCGATGCGCGCGGATAAAGGTGTCTTGCGCCACTTCCTCGGCATCCGCCTGATTATGCAGCGTTTGGTTCGCGAGAGCGCGAATCCGGGGGTAATAGCGTTTGATGATCTCGGTGAAAGCAGACTCATCACCGTTGTTGAAGCGTTGGACTAACACGGCATCGTAGGCCGCTTCGATTTTGTTATTGGAGCGGACGGTCGCGGCGCTTTCGTCCTGGATTTGGCTGGTCGGCTGAGCGATACGTGATGTGTTCATATTGTTGATGAGGGAATGGTTGATTGTCGTGCCATCCCTATACCTTACGCCGTGCCAGCCATGCCAACTTACGCCCATGCAACTATGGCTTATCGCTTTATAAAATAAGCTGCTTAAATTCGTAAAAACGAAACGGGGATTTCCACGGGCACACTGCCAGACCTCAGACACGAATTCTTGCATTGTGCATGATCGACCGACGCAATTTTCTCGGACCAAACACAATTTCAGCTGTCGAA
>JAYVMJ010000218.1:0-12215 GCA_043759025.1 Verrucomicrobiota bacterium
GATTGGCGGACATGAAGGCCGGGCCTTGGTGGCCGGCGACAAGCTGGCAGTTTGTGTTCCGGGCGAGCGCTCCGCACACTTGTTGGCGTCTCTGCAAACTACCGGAAGACGCGTGCCCGGTTGGACCGTGCGACCACAAACTCTCGGGGGAACAGTCGTTGACGGCACAATGCGCGCCATGCCGGGGCCGGAGTGGGATTGGTTTACGGCCGAATCGCAAAAGGCTTTTTTCTCGGCCGACTGGCGGGTAACCAACGAAGCGGACCGGATGGGCGTGCGCTTGGTCGGTCCGGTATTGGAGCTGAACAAGCCGCGTGAAATGATTTCCTCCGCGGTCAACACGGGGATCGTGCAGGTGCCAACCTCCGGCCAGCCGATCATCTTGTTACCCAGCCGGCAATCGGTGGGCGGCTATCCGCGGCTGGCCGCGATGGCGGCGGTCGACGTGGGACGGTTTGCGCAACTGCGCCCGGGCGATACCGTGCGGTTTCAGAAAATAACTCTTTCGACGGCGCACGAATTACACTTGGCGCGGGAGCGCGATCTTGCCTTGATCCGCATGGGCCTCGAGCGGGTTGATGGGTTGAAACTATGTCTCAAATCGATTTGAACTGTGATCTGGGGGAGGGCGGCAACAATGATGCCGCGATGATGCCGTTGATCACGTCGGCGAATATCGCGTGCGGCATTCATGCGGGCGACGTCGATACCATGCGCGCGGCGGTGAATCTCGCGCAGCATTTCGGGGTCGCGATCGGCGCGCATCCGAGTCTGAACGACCGGGAGAATTTCGGGAGAAAGGAGATGAAGGTTACCTATCGTGAAGCCCATCTTTACGTCGTGACCCAAACGAAACTTTTGCAAATCATCGCGCGCCAATGCGGGGCAAAGGTCACGCACGTGAAACCTCACGGCGCGCTTTACAACATGGCGGCATGGGATGGTGAACTCGCGGACGCGATCGCGGCCGCCGTGAAAGAAGTGGACCCAACTTTGATTTTATACGGGCTCGCGAGCAGCTGTTTGCTCGACGCAGGAAGGGTCCACGGCTTGCAGGTCGCGAGCGAAGTTTTTGCCGACCGGACTTATCAACCGAATCGGTCGCTCACTCCACGCACGCAACCGAACGCGGTCATTGCCGACGAAGCCGTCGCCGTCGATCAGGTCGTGCGAATGCTTCGAGATGGCGTGGTTCGCACGACTGACGGGACCGACGCGACCATTCAGGCGGACACGGTCTGTCTGCACGGCGACGGGGCCGACCCCATTAATTTTGCGCTGAAGTTAAACGTGAAACTGAAGTCGGAAGGATTCTGGCTGAAAGCCCGGACCTCGTCGTAAGGACCGGCCGACGTTTGGGATCGAGGCCGGTGTGGGTTGGGCGTCAGTTGTTGAACCGAAACAGCGCAACATCTCCGTCGGCGAAAACGTATTCCTTGCCTTCGAGGCGGTATTTACCGGCTTCGCGCGCGGCCGCGACGCTGCCGAGACGCGTGAGATCGTCGTAGCTGACGATTTCGGCCTTGATGAACCCCTTCTCGAAATCGGTGTGGATCACGCCGGCCGCCTGCGGAGCTTTCCACCCTTTCTTAATCGTCCAGGCGCGAACTTCCTTTTCGCCGGCGGTGAAATAGGTCTGCAAGCCGAGCAGCGCGTAGGTGCCCTTGATCAGCGATGACACGCCGGAATCGTCGACGCCGAGATCCTTCAAGAACGCAGTTGCTTCCTCTGGCGGCAGATCGATCAACTCGGCTTCGATGCGCGCGCTGATTGGAACATAAGCAGCGTCGTGATGCGTGCGGACGAATTCCGCGACTTTTTGTACGAAGGGATTCTGCTCCGCCGTCGCGAGATCGGACTCGGCGACATTGCACGCGAACAAAACAGGTTTTGCCGTGAGCAGCTGGAAAAGTTTCATTAACGCCGTTTCCTCCGGCGTGGCCGCGAGGGTGTTGGCGGTTTTTCCGGCGTTCAGGTGTGGCTCGAGTTTATGCAGGAGCGCCAGTTCGATGATCGCTTCCTTGTCGCCGGCCTTCGCGCTCTTTTGCGTTTTCGGCATGCGCTTGGCGACTGCCTCGAGATCCGCGAGCACGAGTTCGGTTGTGATCACCTCGATGTCGCGCACGGGATCGACGCTGCCCATCGTATGGATGATGTCGCCGTCTTCAAAACAGCGGACGACTTGGACGATGGCGTCGACCTCGCGGATGGTGGCGAGAAACTGATTGCCGAGACCTTCGCCTTTACTCGCGCCGGCGACCAATCCGGCGATGTCGACGAACTCGATGGCGGCGGGCACGACCACGTTGGTCTTGGCTATTTTCTGCAGCACGTACGAGCGCTGGTCAGGTACGATCACCACGCCGATATTCGGATCGATGGTGCAAAAAGGATAATTGGCTGCCTCCGCCTTGCGCGAGCGGGTGAGAGCGTTGAAGAGAGTGGACTTGCCTACATTGGGCAGACCGACGATACCGGCTTTGAGCATAAGATTGGCGGGGGGGGGAAGGGTCGAATGCAGCGGTGGCACTGGGGGCTTGACAAGTGCAAAGTTGTTCTGACTCTTCTGACTCTTTTCCAATCTGAACATCGCTGTCCGCAAAGCATCACTTACATCAAATGGCACTTAAAATCCGTCTTTCCCGCGTTGGTACCAAGAACGAACCGCATTATCGCGTCGTTGTGGCCGAGGAACGTTCCCGTCGTGATGGCGATGCCGTCGAACAGATCGGCGCTTACAATCCCCGCGCCAAGGGCAACCCGCTCACCATCAAGCTCGACCGCGTGGACTACTGGGTCTCCAAGGGTGCCAAGCCGACTTCCACGCTGCATGCGATGATCAAACGCTCCCGCCGCGCTGCAGCCGCTGCGCCTGCTCCGGCTGCCGCCACGGCTTAAGTTGGCATTCATTTTTCGCTTTAAAAGGTTCGGCTCGCGCCGGACCTTTTTTATTGGATAATTTCCCCGTGCGCATCGACGTATTGACGCTTTTCCCGGCCATGCTGGACGGCTTTCTTTCCGAAAGCATGTTGGGGCGCGCGCAGGACGCCAAGTTGCTGGAGGTTAACGTGCATAACGTTCGCGACTGGGCTACGGACAAGCACCGCGTGACGGACGACCGGCCATTTGGCGGCGGGGCCGGGATGGTAATGAAATGCGAACCCGTATTCGACGCGATGGAGCAACTGCAAACGCCCGGTTGCCGTCGCATTTATCTCACGCCCGATGGCACGCCGCTCTCACCGGCGCTCGCGACCGAGCTCTCGAAGGAAAAGCATTTGGTCCTGTTGAGCGGTCATTACGAAGGCATCGATCAGCGGATTCGCGAAACCGTCATCGATCAGGAAATAAGTATCGGGGATTATGTCCTTACAAACGGTACACTTGCGGCGGCGGTTTTGATCGACGCGCTGGCTCGTTTTATTCCCGGCGTACTCGGTGAAGAAAAGTCGTTGACGACGGAAAGTTTCACCAGCAAGTTGCTCGACTTTCCTCAATACACGCGTCCCGCCGTTTACCGCGGCATGTCCGTGCCAGAAGTGCTCCTTTCGGGCAACCACGGCGAAATTGACAAGTGGCGGCACGCGAGACAGGTGGAAAAAACCCAGCAGCTACGTCCCGATTTACTCAAATAAACAGCCATGAATCCCATCATCAAAGAAATCACCGCCGCTCAGGTGAAACATAACGTTGCGCCATTCAAAGTTGGCGACGGAGTCCGTGTTCACACGAAGGTGCGCGAAGGCGACAAAGAGCGCGTGCAGATTTTCACCGGCATCGTCATCGCCCACAAGGGCAGTGGCATTCATGAGACCTTCACGGTCCGCCGCATCAGTTACGGTGAGGGCGTCGAGCGCGTGTTCCCCGTCAATTCCCCGAACATTGAAAAGATCGAGGTCGAGAAAGATTCCGAGCCCGGCAGGGCGCGCCTCTATTATCTGCGTGGCCGGACCGGCAAAGCGGCGATGGCGGTCAAAGAAAAGCGCTACGACTCCGCGGCAGCCAAAGCCAAAGCCAAAGTTTGAGCGTTCATCCCACAAATTTCAAAGCGAGCCTTCCGGCTCGCTTTTTTTATGGCTAAAAATTGGGCTTTGCACCCCGTCATTTGCCAGCGTTAATCCAACTTCACATTCCCGAACCCATTTTCATATATGAAACTGCAGACTGATATCCTCGCTCAAGCTTCCAACCAGGCACGCGGCCTCGCGATCGACGCCGTGCACAAGTGCTCTTCCGGACACGTTGGTCTTCCGCTCGGCTGCGCTGAAATTGGCGCCGTGCTTTATGGTCATGTCTTGGTGCACAACCCTGACGAACCTCGCTGGTTGAATCGCGATCGTTTCGTCCTTTCGGCCGGCCATGGCTCGATGTTTCTCTATACATGGCTGCACCTGAGCGGCTACGATTTGTCGATCGAGGAAGTGTCGAACTTCCGCGCGTTGCACAGCAAGACACCGGGGCATCCCGAATTTCACGAAACCCCCGGCGTGGAAGCCACCACCGGCCCGCTTGGACAGGGTATCGGCAATTCGGTCGGCATGGCGATGGCGGGCAAAATGGCGGAAGCGCGTTTCAATACGCCGGGCCATGAGATATTCAATTATCACGTCATCTGCCTCGCCGGCGACGGCTGCATGCAGGAAGGCGTGGGGATGGAAGCGGTCGAATTCGCCGGCCACGAGGGCCTCGATAATCTGATCCTGATTTATGATTCGAACGACGTGACACTCGATGCGATGGCGAATAAAACGCAGAGCGAAAATACCGCCGCGCGTTTCAAAGCCATTGGCTGGGACGTCCAGACCGTGACGGAAGGCAATGATTTGACGGCCATCCTCAAGGCCGTGAACAAGGCGAAGAAAGCCACATCGGGCAAACCGCAGTTGATCGTTGCCCGTACCCTGATCGGCAAAGGCATTCCGGAAGTCGCCGGCACGTCCAAGGCGCACGGCGAGGGTGGGGCGAAGTTTGCTGACTCCGCCCGTCAGGGGCTCGGTCTTCCCGCCGATAAACATTTTTATGTCAGCGACGAAGTCCGCGCTTATTTTGCTGACCACAAAAAGCGACTGAAGCGCGCTTACGGAAAGTGGCAAAAAGCGTTTGCCGCATGGCGTGAAGCCAACCCCGCGAAAGCGGCCCTCATCGACAGCGCGAAGAAGCAACCGAGCGCGGCGCATTTGATGGAAAAAATTCCGCTGTTCCCCGCCGACGCAAAACTCGCGACCCGCGCGGCTGGCAGGGATGTGCTTCAACCGATTGCGGCGGAGTTGCCCCTGCTCATTTCAGGCAGCGCCGATCTTCACGGTTCGACTCTCAACTATATCGCCGCCGACAAGGATTTCGATAAAACCAACCGCGCTGGACGCAACGTTCGTTACGGCATTCGCGAGCACGGCATGGCGGCGATCAACAACGGGGTCGCTTACGACGGACTATTCCGCCCGTCCTGCGCAACCTTCCTCGTGTTTGCCGATTATTCGCGTCCCTCGATGCGGCTCGCGGCACTCGCGAAATTACCGGTCATTTATATTTACACGCACGATTCAGTCGGCGTCGGCGAAGACGGCCCGACGCATCAACCGGTCGAGACGGTTTCAGCGCTGCGATTGATTCCGAATTTCGACGTGATTCGTCCGGCTGATCCGGAGGAAACCGCGGGCGCATTCGCCGCGGCGTTGGAGCGTGTGGACGGTCCGACGCTGCTCGCGCTCACGCGGCAGGCGGTTCCGATGCTGAACGATTGCACGCCACACGAGCGACGCGCCGGTGTTTTGAAGGGCGGTTACATTCTCATCCAAGAGACTGCGCCTTTGACGCAGATCCTTCTGGCGGCTGGTAGCGAAGTTCAGTGGGCCGTCGCCGCCGCCAAGACGCTCGGGCCCGGTACGCGCGTCGTATCGGTGCCGTCGTTCCTGCGGTTTGACCGGCAATCCGCCGAGTATCGCGAGGCGATTCTTCCGGCCTCGTGCCGGAAGCGGGTCGCGATTGAAGCAGGCGTCAGCGGTCTTTGGTACAAATACGTCGGCTTGGATGGAAAGGTGATCGGCATCGATCGCTTTGGGATCAGCGCGCCGGGCAACGTCGCCATGAAGGAGCTGGGAATCACCGCCGATGCCGTGGTGGCGGCGGTTCACTCGATCTAATTGCGGGCAACCGCTATTCGGTTTCTTACTTCAACGACAGCCGGCGATAAGGCCGGCTGTACTGTTTGATAAATTCGCTTACGGGTGGGCAAATGAGAAAGACGGCTTGCATTATTAATTAGGAGGCTAATCGTCAGCCCCCTGATAATTAGCTAGCACACATTTAATGCCTTATCTTTTGCTCAAAGACCTGCCGCGCTACGAATGCCTCTTGGAGGCGGCGAAGGAATTTCCCGATCTTGATCCATCGGCGGCGGAGGCATTTCTGCACTTGTTGCGAACGGGCGACGAGGTGTTTGGCCACACCGACAAGAATTTGAGCGATCACAATATCTCCCACGGCCGTTTTGGCGTGATGATGTTGCTTTGGCGCAGCGTTCAATCACGAGAGCACGCTTTGGCCGGGGTTGCTGAATGCAGCGGCGGACCGCGCACGCCGGCAGAGCTCGCGGACGCGGCGGGTGTGACCCGCGCAACCATGACCGGTTTGATCGATACTTTGGAACGCGACGGTTTTGTGAAACGCGAACCCGATCAGAATGATCGTCGTATGATGTCCGTTCTTCTCACGCCGGAAGGGGAAGTTTTTTTGAACACCCTTTTGCCGGCTCATTTTAAAGTGATCGCTGATATTATGGCGCCTTTGACCGAACCCGAGCGCAAAACGCTCGTCCGTCTTCTTTCCAAGATACAAGAGCGCGTATCCCGAGGTCAGTCGGCACCCAAGATCCAGTCCTCCCTGATTGAAATTTAATTTTTAAATCCCTGCATCAATGTTCAAGAAACTCATTCTTACCATCACCGGACTGCTTGTCGTGCTAATCGGCTTGGCCGCGGTCAAATTCGCCCCTGGCTTTGGGCAGTTCTCCGTCATGGGCGCCGTCATGTCCTCCATGGTCCCGCCGCCGGAAGTTGTGACGGCGGCACCAGTCAATGCCGAGACCTGGGAAAATCTGATCTCAGCAACGGGTTCCGTCGTGACGGTGGAGGGAGTGACGGTCGGCGCCGAAATGGCCGGTAAGGTGGTCTCGATCAACTTTGAATCCGGCGCCCCCGCCAAGCAGGGCGACTTGCTCGTGCAACTCGACACGAGCAGTGAAGAGGCCCAGTTGCGCGCGGCCGAGGCGAATATGAGTTGGGCCAAGGCGAACCTTGATCGTTCGACCGACCTTCTGCAAAAAAACGCGATTTCCAAGTCGGATTTCGATCTCGTCGACGCGCAGTCCAAGCAATCCGTCGCCCAAGCGGACGCCATCCGCGCCGTCATTGCGAAAAAGACCATTCGCGCGCCCTTCACCGGTCGCCTCGGCATCCGCCAGGTCAATCTCGGACAAATTCTCAAGGAGGGTGATCCGATCGTCTCTTTGCAGACACTCCATCCGATCTACGTGAATTTCTCGCTGCCCCAGCAGCGTTTCGCCTCTCTCACGCCGGGGACACCGGTTCGCGTGAACACCGACGCCTCGGCCGGAAAACCCTTCGAAGGCAAAATCACTGCGGTGAACCCGGACTTGGATCCAATCACGCGTTCCGTGCGGGTCCAAGCGACGCTGCCGAATTCGGATGAGCAATTGCATCCCGGCATGTTCGCGACTGTCGAGGTGGTGCTGCCAACCAAACAGGACGTGCTGGTTATTCCTGCCACGGCGGTGCTATATGCGCCCTATGGCGATTCGGTCTTTGTCGTTGAGCAGAAGAAAAACGAAAAGACGAACCAGGCTGAAATGGTCCTGCGGCAGCAATTGATCCGGGTCGGCGCGGCTCGCGGCGATTTCGTGACCGTAGTCGACGGCCTCAAGGCGGGCGAGTCGGTCGTGACGAGCGGCGTTTTCAAACTTCGTCCGGGCGAGGCCGTGATGGTCGACAACAAGCTGGCCCCCAAGGCGGAGCTCAATCCGAAACCGGATAATACGTAAGCGCCGTTCTCATTTTTCGAAAGGTCGTTGGGCCTCCCCCGCATGAAAAATTCTTCTTTCACTGATCTCTTCATCCGCAAGCCGGTCATCGCGATCGTGGTGAGCACCGTCATCATCATCGCTGGCATCCAGTCGTGGCGTTCCCTTTCAATCCGGCAGTACCCGCGCAGTGAAAATGCGTCGGTGGTGGTGTCCACCGTGTACGTTGGCGCCAATGCCGATCTCGTGCGCGGCTTCGTCACCACGCCACTTGAGCAGGCGATCGCGTCGGCGGACGGCATCGACTACATCGAGTCGAAGAGTTTGCTCGGCGATTCGATGATCACAGCCCGGTTGAAGCTCAACTTCGACCAAACCAAGGCGCTCGCCGACATCACGGCCAAGGTCAACCAGGTCCGCAACAACCTGCCGCCCGAAGCGGAGGTTCCTTCCATTAGCGTGCAATCGGCGGATTCGCAGATCGCCGCTGCGTACCTAAGTTTTTCCTCGAAGATTCTCTCGCAGGCGGAGATCACCGATTATCTCACGCGGGTCGTGCAGCCCCGGTTATCCTCCGTTCAGGGCGTGCAGCGCGCCGATATTCTCGGTGCCCGCACCTTTGCGATGCGCGTTTGGCTCAAACCGGACAAAATGGCCGCGCTCAACATGAGCCCGGCCCAGGTCCGCGCTGCGTTGAACGCCAACAACTATCTCGCGGCCGTCGGCAGCACCAAGGGTTCGCTCGTCGCAGTGAACCTCACCGCCAACACGGATCTGCACTCCGTCGACGAATTCAAGCGGCTGGTGATCCGTCAGCTCAATGATACCACCGTGCGGCTGGAAGATGTCGCGGACGTGGAACTCGGAGCGGAAGATTACGACACGCGTGTTCGCATGACGGGCAAGACCGCCGTATTCATGGGCATTTTCCCGCTGCCGGACGCAAACACCATCGACGTTGTGAAGCGGTGTCGTGTCGAGCTTGACGCCATTAAACGCGACATGCCAGCAGGCCTCGAGGCCGGCATCGGTTACGATGCCTCGGAATACATCGACAAGGCGGTGCACGATGTCAGCGAGACGCTCATCGACACGCTGTTGATCGTCGTCGTGGTGATTTTTCTCTTCCTCGGCTCGATCCGTTCCGCGCTTGTGCCGATCGTCGCGATCCCGGTCTCGTTGATTGGCGCGATCTTCCTGATGCAGGTGTTTGGATTCACGCTGAATCTGCTTACGCTGCTGGCCATTGTACTTTCCGTCGGACTCGTCGTGGACGACGCCATTGTTGTGGTCGAGAATATCGAGCGGCATTTGCGCGAAGGCCGCACCAAGCTTGACGCCGCGCTGCTCGGCGCGCGCGAACTGGCGGGGCCGATCATCGCGATGACGGTGACCCTCGCGGCGGTTTATGCACCGATCGGACTTCAGGGCGGTCTCACGGGCGCACTGTTCCGTGAATTCGCCCTGACGCTCGCCGGAGCCGTGACCATTTCGGGCATCGTCGCGCTCACCCTGTCGCCAATGATGTCCTCCCACTTCCTCCGCGAAGCCGCGGACGAAGAAAAGGGTTTTGCCGGGTGGGTGAATCACCGCTTCGACCAACTGAGGAATGGCTACGGTCGCATGCTTGATGCGACCCTTCGTTCGCGTCCCTTCATTTATGCAATCTGGATCACGGTCGGCCTCGCGGCGATTCCCATGTACATGCTGTCGCCCAAGGAACTGGCGCCCACTGAAGACCAGGGGGTGATCTTCGGCATCCTAACAGCCAGCGCGAATTCCAACGCTGGCCAGAATGCCGTGTACGCCAAGGCTGCCGAGGACGCTTTTCGCCAGACGCCCGAGGTCGATTTGACCTTCCAACTGATGTTCCCGCCGGCGAATCCCTTCGCTGCCGCCCAGGGCGTGAATGGCTTTAGCGGCATGGTCTTAAAGCCATGGCGTGCGCCGCGGCAGCGGACCGTATTCCAGATCCTCCCGGAGGTTCAGGCCCGGCTCTCGCGCATTCCGGGGTTACAGATATTCGCCACGACACCGTCGGCTCTGCCCGGCGGCAGCAATTTCCCTGTTGAATTCGTGATTGCGTCGACCGCCGACTCACAACGGTTGCTCGAGTTCGCGCAAAAAATATCGGCGAAGGCCGCGCAGAGCGGGATGTTTTATTTTCCTCCGCAGATTGACCTGAAGTTTGACCAGCCGCAGGCGGAGGTCGTGATCGATCGAGACAAGGTCGCCACGCTCGGGCTCAACCTCTCGCAGGTCGGCGCGGATCTGGCTTCCGCCTTGGGCGGCAACTATGTCAACCGCTTCAATATCGCAGGCCGGAGCTACAAGGTCATCCCGCAAGTTGAACGCATTGGCCGCCTCAATGCGGATCAGCTGGAGGACATCTATATCAGCGGTCCCAACAACCAGCTGATTCCACTCAGTTCCATTGCGCACGTGGAGAACAAGACCGTGCCGCGTTCACTCAATCGCTTCCAGCAGCTCAATGCCGTAAAACTTTCGGGGATGACGAACCGCACGCTCGATCAGGCGCTAAAAGTCCTGGAGGATGCGGCCAAGGAAATCCTGCCGCCGGGTTATTCGGTCGACTACACGGGCGAGTCGCGACAGCTGCGTCAGGAGGGCAACAAGTTTCTTCCTGCCTTCATTCTCGCAATTGTGATGATCTTTCTCGCCCTCGCGGTGCAGTTCAATTCGTTCCGCGATCCGCTGGTGATCCTGCTCGGCTCCGTTCCGCTCGCGATGTTCGGCGCGCTAATCTTCACTTACCTGAAGATGCCGAATCCGAACATCCCGTACTGGACGAATGGCTGGACGACCACCCTGAACATTTACGCGCAAGTCGGCTTGGTCACCCTCGTGGGACTCATTGCGAAAAATGGGATTCTCGTGGTGGAGTTTGCCAACAAGCTTCAGGAGCAGGGCCGCTCGAAGATCGAGGCGGTCCGCGAAGCGGCGCTCACCCGCTTGCGTCCCGTGTTGATGACCTCAGTTGCCACCGTCGCGGGGCACTTCCCCTTGACCTTGGTCAGCGGTGCCGGTGCCGCAGCCCGTAACTCCATCGGCCTGGTCTTGGTTGGCGGCATGACCATTGGCACAATTTTTACGCTTTTTGTCCTACCTTCCGTTTATGTGCTGATGGCAAAAGAACATCGGACTATCGCCACACGTCCGGAAAAAAATGTTCCTGTTGCCGAGCCCATACTCGCCAAATAATCTCTGCACCCATTATGAATCGCACCTTGCGCCTTATTCTCATTTTTTTCGTCGCGGCAGGATTTTTCACGACTCTTCCGGTCGTGGCCCAGCTCAACGATGGCAAGCCCGACCCCGACTTTGCCGTGCCGGATCGCTTGGACCTCGAATATTCCCTGGCATTCGCGCTGGATAACAACTTCACCATCCGCCAGGCGAAGGAACGTATCCGCCAGCAGGAGGGTGTGGTGCTGGAGGTCAAATCATCCACGATTCCCAATGTTGGAGCGACGGGTGGGTATCAGCGCAACGACGCGGCGATCGGAATTCTCGGTGAGGACAAATACTGGTCGTTCAGCATCACGGCGCGTCAGCTGCTTTACGCTGGCGGCGGCGTGCGTGCCAGCGTTCACGGGCAGGAATTGTTCCTCGACGCGGCAACCTTGGAACTGCAGTCCATCATCAACGACGCGCTGCTCGACGTGCGCACCAAGTTTTATTCGGTTATTTTGACCCGGGAAAAAATCAAGGTGCAGGAACAGAATGTCGAACTGCTGCAGCGCCAGTTGCAGGACGTTAAGAATCGCTTTGACGCGGGCACCGTCTCGAATTTCGAGGTGCTCCGCGCGGAGGTGGCCTTGGCGAATGCCCAGGTTCCCCTGATCACGGCCCGCAATGACTATCGTCTTTCGATCGAGACTCTCCGCCAGGCGCTTGGTTTTGTATCTTCGGGAGAGGCAAGTGTGACCAAGATTCCGGATTTTTTGGGTGGTCTTGAATTCACGCCCACGAGCTTTGACCTTCGTTCCTCGCTCGCCAGTGCGCGGGAGCATCGTCCGGATTTGCTGCGATTGAAGAAACTTGAAAGCGCCGCGGAACAAGGGGTTTTGTCCAGCCGGGCCGGTTATTATCCAAATCTTTCGCTCTATGCAGGCTACGATTGGAACAAGGCTTTTGGATCCAACAGTCTCCCCGG